>JAJQID010000284.1 GCA_021199405.1 Lachnospiraceae bacterium | reverse complement strand
AGAGTAAGTTCCACTTGTACCCCTTCAAAGTGGAAGTTAACTTTTCACTTCAGTGTCCGGTTACTATTCACTATTCACAGCAACTTGGGATTGACATTTCCTGAAAAATCAGTATGATGGAAATATCACCTGCTTTTCAAAAACAATATTCAAAATACAGATCAAGAAAAACATTCAGAATCTAAAGTACAGATCAGAGGATCACCTGATAAGTCCATCGTTATAATCCTGGATAAATTTCATACGTTTGCTTCGGATTTCCTCCATACTCTTGGAGTTGGCGCCGATGCCCCGGATGCGGGCAATCTGGCCGTCCGACAGCCTCAGCAGGTCGGCGACAGTCCGCAGTTCTCCGTAGGCGGTCAGCTTTGACAGGGCGCCCCGGGTGCGGGCGGACAGCCCCAGATACTCCAGAGGATATTTGTCAGCGGCCTGAAGCAGGGGAGAAGACGAAACCTCTACTGTTTGACACTGAGGATAAATTCCATTGAACAGAATCTCCAGGGCCAGGAGGGTGTCCGGTTCCTTTAAGAGCGACTGAAGCCGATTGATCTGATCCCTGTCTGTGATGTGAAGCTTGGTCTGCAGAGCCTCGTCGGCCCGGCAGCCCTGAAAAGCCAGATCAATGATCTGGATGATTTCCTGCTGATGATATTTCATTTACTGTACCCTCCTGTAGGTCTGTTTCCTGCCCCGCAGCCTGCTGTTGTCCGCGGGGACTGATGAGATATCAGGAAAACAGGTTCTTTGCGGTTTCGGCTGCGGCAAATCTTATTTACGGATATCAGGATAGATAATTCCTTGAATTACATAAGAGAAACGAAATTTTAAGTTGTCTCACTTTTACAACCGATTATAGTACCACAGGGCTTACAATCGGTTGTAAAAGTGAGACAAATCGTTTTCATTATCAAGGAGACCGACCGTATGCCCAAGCCGAGGTCAGGAACCGGCGAGAAAAATTTAATAAGCCAGCATCTTGTCCAGCTTCGCAAGCAAAACGGTATTTCTCAGAGAGATCTGGCGTATCAGCTGCAGCTTCTTGGATTTGACATGGATAAAAATGTGATTACCAGAATAGAGACCAATCAGAGATTTGTGACGGATATCGAGGTTCAGGCGATCTGCAGGGTCTTTGGCGTGGATTATGAGACGCTGATTGACGGGGAGGGGCTTCAGGAGAGTGCAGTTGTATGAGTGCACTCCCTGTTTTTATTTTTCTGAAAAAACTTTATAAAAAACAGGAATCCCTCTGATGATGAAAGGATTCCTGGATAAAAATCAACTGCGGAAGATGGGACTTGAACCCGTTGACAGTCATCGTTTTTCCTTTATTTACAGGCTTTTTGCACTCAACGTGAGATAGCACGTGAGATGAGAAAACAGAATGAAAGGAGAGTGCTTTTGCAGATGTCTTACACTTTCCTATTTTTTAAAAGTAAGGGAGTTAGTCATAAGACGACTCATTTACTTCGCAATAATAAATCTTTCTGGATTCGTTTTGTAGTTTAAGACAAAATCAATATCTTCCTGCCATTTCCTGCAGGCTTCTTCATATCTACTTTGGCCTTTTCTTATAGATATACATGTCAAATCCAAATGTCTTACAATTTTCTGTGGAGTTAATATCCCGGCGTCTATAATGAAAGCTAATTTATTGTGCCTATCTTCTGAGCTAAGGTTATCAACCTTGTTTACGTTATATCCAAAAGCAGTGAGACGTGATCTTTCGCGCCATCCGTCAAACAAATCTTCTGTTTCAGCATAAGAACGCTCAACAAGAAGCCTGATTCCAGGGTTCCCATACTTATAGATGCAAAGTAAAATATGGAAATGCTATGCTAATTTTACAGGATATGTTTAATTGTGTGAACTTAGCATAATATAGTCTAATTCGGCTTTTTGCGTTTTAGACGGGGAAATCCCTGCCCGATAATAAAACGCCGTTTTAGACCTTAAAGTCTATTGTAGTAATGGACATCAGAGGGAAGGCTATAAAAGAGTTACTGAAACTGTTCCCGCCACTGGCCGCCCCCAAAGTTCAGTCCTATATACAAGCCAACAACCAATCTGAAAGGAGAGATTTGAAAATGAATGAGAATATCAGAGAAGAAAATGAACCGGATGTAGTCATCCATATTGAAGACGGGGAGAATTCCCGTGACCTTACCCTTGTTGCCACGTTCCAGGCCGGGGCATATCACCGCCAGTACCGTGCCCTGCTCTCCCATGTGCCGGATGAGAACGGTACCCATCCTTTGGAAATCTACCGCTGCCTGTTTACGAATAATCTGGATGACCCCGAAATGGCAAGTTTGATACAGACCCCGAAATTATGGAGCTATTTTTCTTGAATTTCCATGTGATCTAAGGCATATTGCAGCGCCATACAAATCAACTCATTCCGTGATCGATTGGTTTTCACAGAAAGACTGTTATATTTTTCCTGTAAATCTCTATCTATTCGAATCGTCATAGTAACCGATTTATCTTCTTTTGGAGTAATAATAAATTTATCCATGTTATATGCTCCCTCCATCAGTTTTAAGTACATTATAAC
>JAJQID010000260.1 GCA_021199405.1 Lachnospiraceae bacterium | reverse complement strand
CCGGCATTAAATTTGCGATGGGTAACGCAGTTCCTGATCTGAAGGCCGCAGCGGACATCGTACTTCCTTCAAACAAAGACGATGGCGTTGCGTATGCGATTGAACATTATATTCTGCCTGCATGATATACTGGCAGGCATTCCAGGGCTTCACAGAAACAGTTAGCACTCTTTTCTGTTCGCACAGAGTACTCCAAGCACTACGCCGCCGCAACAGTTCTTCTTCCCATGGCAGTACTTCTTCATCATCTTCCACATCCCGGCAGCAATACCGACAATAATAAGTGTCGTGCCTGCCGCGATAAACGTGCCGTGTTCCTTCTTGAACTTCCTGAGTTCCTCTTCGTTCATTCTGCAAATCTTACACATGCTGTTTCGCTTTCTTTCACACATGGTTCATCCACATGGAATTCCGATTGCACCATATCCTCCAGAGTGACGTTCGGATTTTGATAGCGTCTGCGTTTCTCCGGTACATTAGGATGACGAATGGCCCTGTTTGGGCACCACATGATGCAGGCCATGCACTCAGTCGTGGCCCCAGACCGGACCGTTTTCGGTCAGACGGATATTACCGTTTTTACAGAGTTTCTCACAGACGCCGCACCTGGTACAGGCATCGGAGGTATAGAAGCCGCCCTCAACAGAGTCCCGGTCAACCCCCAATAAACGCTTATTGAAAGTCGCCGATGCCCACGAAAGGACCTTGCGGTTAATGCCCTTTCGGTTTTTGGTGGGCGCATCTGATCGGATTTAGCGATTTTGACAGAAGCTTCGGCCTCATGGTTCAGGTAGATACGGTTGATCCAGTCCGGCATGGGAGAAAACCCCACAATGTGATTGGGCGGCATAGGTAACATAAAAAATTTTGGTTAAATGAACAGATGCTCATGACTTTCGTCAAACCTTTCTTTCAACAAATCGATCAGTCTCTCCGCAATTGGCGTAAAGACCTGATACTTCTTCCAGATGATATACATTTTCGTTTCCAGTCTCGGAGACAGAGGCCGGAAACACAGACCGTTCTCCTGACTGACATCAGCCAAACGGTCAAAGACCAGCAGACACCCTAATCCCTCTCTGACAAAAACAGAGCCATTATAAAACAGGTTGATGGTTCCAACTATGTTCAATTGATCGACTGCCTCACCGCACCATCTCGGAAGATCCGCATGAATGGACTGAGGCGAGGTAATGAGCGGTATGCCCTGTAAATCCTCTGGAGAAATCGCTGTTTTCTGTGCCAGGGGATTGTCCGCCCGCATCAACAGTCCCCAGGTATCGCCGCCCGGCAGGGAAAGATAATTGTATTTTGACAGATCAGGCGGCTCCACAATAACAGCGAAATCCGACAGCCCCTGTTCCAGATCATTTACTACCACGCGGGTGTCTCCGCTGGTGATATGAAACCGCAGGCCCGGATATTGTACACGAAAATCCTTGATAGCGTCAGCCAGATAGTGAATCAGCCAGGATTCTGCGCAGCCAATCCGCACATCGCCGCCTGTTACTTCATTCAGAGACTGAAATTCTCCTATGGTTTTATCCGCCATGTCCAGAATGTCCTCCGCTCGTTTGCGCAGCAAAATCCCCTCCTCAGTCAAATGCACGTTATAATTTCCCCGGACAAACAGCTTACATCCAAGCTCAGTTTCCAGCTCCTTGAGCTGTTTTGACAAAGTAGGCTGTGAAATGTGCAGTGTCCTGGCTGCACCGGTAATACTGCCTTCTCTGGTAACTTCTGTAAAATAACGTAAAACCCGCAATTCCATAATATATTCTCCATACTCTGGCTGCGCTTTTATTCCACTCGCAGCATAGCTGCTTATTGATCCTCGCACTTTGCACTGGCAAGCGGTGGAAATCCCTTCAGGTCACATGATGGTTCACATTATAACGCGATCAGATATTCTTTTCAAGAATATCCAGAAACAGAAACCAGGTATTTGCTGCTGCTCCTGCATCAAACATAAACACAAGGAAGAATAGTAGATGAAACGTAAGCCTGTAATGGATATCTATGCGAAAGTCAAATACAGCAGGCCGGAAGAAACATCCTGAATTCAAGTTGCCTGATAAGCCATAAATAAGTCGCAGATGTCACCTCAGCGCTTGTCAGAACCGGAGATTTCGCTTATAATTACTTATCAATCGTTCGTTCTGAATGGATGGCCGAAAGTGACCCATATAAGGGCTTTCAGGTCATGGCAAAATTCATCGTGTAAGATCACAAAGTACAATGTAGCGCTTGTCATGGTGGATTTCAAACAGGAGGTGGCATGGCATGAAAAAAATGGAAAATCGTATCCTGTCGGCAATTCTTGTGTTTGGCATGATATTTTCTCTTATCTCTCCTTCCGTTGCAGCGGCGGATACGGAGCAGACTGGCATTGTGGAGGAAGCGGAGCAGGAGATCACAGAGACTGTTGATGATTCTGAAGAAGCTGCTTTGGCTGAGGACAACGAAGAGACCGTAGAAGGGGCTGCTGAGGAGACGGCTTTGGAAACAACCCGGGCAACTGACGGAGAGGCAGTGCTGACAGTGAGCAATGAGGCTTCTGGGGG
>JAJQID010000125.1 GCA_021199405.1 Lachnospiraceae bacterium | reverse complement strand
CTTACAGCCATATCCCGGATCGCCTGGGCACACATCTGATCCTCCTTGGTGAACCCATATTTCTCAGAATATCCATCCACTCCAACAAAAAGATAATCCACACAGAAATTCTCAGCGCCGGATTTTACCATGGGCCCCACCAGCGCCACATTCTGTGAATTAACGATTCCTCCCAGCAGAATCACCTGAAACCCGGATTTTCTTCTGACATACTCCGCCACGTAAATACTGTTAGTCACAATCGTCAGATTTTTACACTTTTGAATCAATTTATCCGCAAGCAGTGCACAGGTGCTGCCATTCTCAATCATCACAGAACTTCCGCCCGCCGCAGTCCCGCCATCCTTCACCAGCTCAGCAGCTTTTTCGGCAATTCGGCATTTTTCTCTGTAATGATAAGCAATTCGGCCCTCCATGCCGTCTACTTTTTTCAGCAGGGCATAACCGTGCTCCCTGGACAGAAGCCCCATAGCCTCCATCTCATCAAGATCCTTGCGGACTGTGACCTGGCTGACTCCCAGCTCCTCAGCCAGATGTGCCACATCCATCTTCTCATATCTCATAAGAAGCTCAAGAATTCTATCATCGCGCTTTCCCATTCCATCGCACCCCGGATACTGATTTAATTATCAAATTCTGCTTTCAAAATCTCAGTAAATCGTACTGAAAATCATCACGATCCAACTCATCGCTCTTCGTTTTATTTGCGCTCATTATATCTTGACCAAAAACGTCAAGATCCAATTCGCCGCTCGTCAAATGCATGCGAGCATGCATTTTCCTCACTTTCGCTCATTATATCATGGTATAACATGAAATTCAATCATTTTTATTTGAAATAATTTTTAATTTCATTTGAAAATATATTGACATTTATTTTTTAATGGAATAAAATAAAGTTACGAACGAAGCTTACATTTATTTTTGTTTGAAATATATTTTGATTTAATGTGTGAGGTTTCACTATGAACACAGAAATCCAGAAATTAAACGGACCCATCCTTGCAAGATGGCTGTCAAAATATTATCATATGAAAGCTTTCCGGGGAGGCACAGAATTTATTGTGGAAACGGATACCAGAAGCGGCATTATCAGGATCTACGACGCCGATCAATACATATCCATGGACATCATGGAACTGATCATTTATGAAAAAAAATGCGACTATCCTCTTTATTATCTGCATTTTGAGCTGAGGAATATGCGAAATGCCATTGAAAACATTCAGGATTTCAGGGATTATCTCTATGAGAGAAGCAGTCAGGCGCCGGATGAAATACCTCAATTGCGGGTTAAAAATATTGCCGTCTGCTGCTCCAGCGGCTGGACCTCCACCCACTTTGCCGGACAACTGCAAAAACACCTGCAGCAAAATCAAATTCCGGTTAAAGTCAGTGCCGGCAGCTACTTTGGGCTGGAAAAGCTGGTTCAGGAAAACGATCTCATTCTTCTTGCCCCGCAAATTGCCTATCTTCTGCCTGAACTCGAAAAAAAATATGGGAACAAATTTGGCCTGATCGGTACCAGGGATTTCGCTACACAAAATTATTCCGCTGTGCTACACCAGCTGGGAGACTGCAAAATGTCATGTTCCAGCCTTGTGGGCTGACTCATGATATTTCAGTATATTATTTATTTTTTCTCACCCTGAAAAGCGCCCCGATACAATCGAGGCGCTTCTTCATGTGCAGCTGATTTCTTCTCCGGTTTCAAGGCAGTAGGCCCACAACGTCAAAGGATGGTGCAGAAACTGCTCTGCAAATACGCAGCCTGCATCCACATTGACCATATTCCGACGATGGCCGATCTGCCCGCTCTCCGACTCCTCCCCATATTCTGTGTAAAAAGCTGTCAACGTCGGCGTATGCCCGTGTACAAGCACAATATCCGGAATATCTGTCATTCCAAACACATGCTCTCTGCTGTACAAAATGGTATCCTTATATTTTTCCGGATCCTCCCCCGCGTGAATCGCATCAAGCGTCTCTCTGTTCATATAGGCGTGTACAATGATATATTTCTGAAGGGTTCCGTCTGACAGTTCCAGTGTCATCTCCTTAAAATAAGGCATTGTGTCCATAGTTTCAATCCAGGGTCGAAGTCCCTCCGGGGAGAGAAAACCATGCTTTTCGGCCACATCACAGAAATCATAAATGGTTCTGGGCATATCTCTTAATGGTATCCCGTTATTTTTCTCCGTCTCCCTGCACCAGGGCAAATACTCATCATAATACCATTCGATGACCATATCTTCATGATTTCCCCGAACCGCCTGATACTTCCCCTCATCACTCATATGGCTCCAACACCACTGCATGGTCTCCCACACCTTGGGACCTCTGTCGATAAAATCCCCCACAAAAATAAAAATGGCGTCCGGATCCTTCGTTTCAATCTTATGAATCATATGCATCATCTGGTCAAAACAGCCATGTACATCGCCGAGCGCGTAATGCATTCTCCATTCCTCCCGGGTAAAACAAAAATAGACTGAATTTACAACGAAATCCAGTCACTCAAAAAGATAAATAGCTGATAGGGGAATCGAACCCCTGTTTCCGCCGTGAGAGGGCGGCGTCTTAACCGCTTGACCAATCAGCCAT
>JAJQID010000168.1 GCA_021199405.1 Lachnospiraceae bacterium | reverse complement strand
ACAGAGAGGTCTTTGCCAGGGAAAATATTCCCCTGTCCTTTGTCAGCGGCAGCGGGTATTTTGATGCAAAGGAGGTGCAGAATCTGGTCAGATTTCTGGAGTGTGTGGAGAATCCCCTGTCGGATATTTCCATGTACGGGGTGTGTATTTCCCTGTTCGGGAATCTGACGGAGGAGGATCTGGCGAGGGTTCAGATTTACGATCGGGAGCGATGGAAGCGGAAGCAGACGAATAGCTCAGAACCGGGTGAGGGCCAGGAGCATATGGAAGGCTCGGGACAGAACGGTGAGCAGGAAAGAACGGAAGAGGAATCAGAGCAGGACGGTGAACGTGAGCAAATCGGGGATCAGGAGCAGTCTGAAGGGCAGGAATCATTTAACGGATCCAAAGAACATGGCGTTGATCTGCCCGATTCAGAAAGTCTGTGGGGAAAGCTTCTAAGCTTTGCTGTGGGCAACCCCGATGCTTCGTTTTCTCCGAAAATCAGAAAGCTGACGGACGCCATTCAGAAATACCGCCGTCAGGCGGAGTACTGCTCTGTGGAGGAACTACTGCGAAATATTTTAAATGATTATCATTACCGGGAGCAGGTGCGTCTTCTGCCGGACGGGGAGAAGCGCTCGGCCAATGTAGAGCTTCTGATTGAGCGTGCGGCGCAGTTTGGAGCCAGAGGACAGCACGGCCTGTTTTCCTTTGTCAATTATATCAGGGAGCTTCACCGTCAGGAGATCGATTACGGCGAATCCTGCGCGGCGGATGGAACCCACGCAGTGCGCATGATGAGCATCCATAAAAGTAAGGGGCTGGAATTCCCAGTTGTCATTGTGGGCGGAATGGCTCACAGCTACACCATGAGAGACCGGCAGCAGCTTTTGCTCATCGACAATGATCTGGGGCTGGGGGTGGATTATATTTCACCTGAGCAGCGCAGCAGAAACAAAACCCTGCAAAAAAGCGCCCTTTCTCTGAAAATGGAGCGGGATATTCTGGCGGAGGAGCAGAGGATTTTTTATGTGGCCATGACCAGGGCGAAGGAAAAGCTGATTCTCTGCGGATATAAAAAGAATGCGGAAGACCTGTTTATTCAGGCGGAAAGCGGGCAGCTGGGGAAGATGGGCGTTTCGATTCAGGAAGCAAACGTACAATCAGGAGATAGAGGTAAGAGAGGACTGCTGCCTGAGACGGCGGGCATTCATCCCGGGGAGAGAAGTCTGCGCCATCAGGATGGCACCTGCCTTCTGTCGGATATCCTGTCGGCCCGGTCTTATCTGGACTTGTGCCTGTTGTCCTGGGATGGGGACAGTCCGATTGTCTATCAGCTGTTTTCCACGGAGGATCTGGCGGAAAAGGAGATTATGGAGGCTGTGGAGCAGTCCGGACGAAGGGAAACACTGGAGGAATTATTTTTTAATGAAGATGAAACAGAGATATCCAGGATCATCGGGGAAAACCCGGCGTTGCAATATCAGTACCCCTGGCAGGAGCTGACCAGGCTGAACGGAAAAACCAGCGTATCGGAACTGAAGCTGGCGGCCATGGAGGAAGAGCTGGGCGGCGTGGAGGAAATGTTTGAGACAGAGCGGATTGTCCCCTGCGTGCCGGAATTTATCAGACAGACAAAGGAGCTGGGAGGCGCGTCAGTGGGCACTGCCTATCACCGGGTGTTGGAGCTGACGGATTTTACGGCGCTGCCGGACAGTCCCGCAGTCTGGGAGCAGTCCATGATTCAGATGGCAAAGGAGGGCCGTCTTGCCCTACGGCAGAAGGATTGCGTTTCCGCAGAAAAGCTGTACCATTTCGGGGAAAGCCTTCTGGCAAAACGCATGGCAAAAGCGGCCCGGGAGGGAACGCTGAGAAAGGAGCAGTCCTTTTTCCTGGGGGTGCCTGCAGGGGAGGTGAACAGCGACAGTCGTAAAGAACAGTCTGAAATGAAGGATGAACTGGTGTTGATTCAGGGAATCATTGACGCCTTCTTTGAGGAGGAGGACGGGATTGTGCTGCTGGATTATAAGACAGACCGGGTCCGGGACGGGCAGGAGCTTGTGGACAAGTATCATACCCAGATGCAATATTATACCAGGGCCATTGAACAGGCCCTGGCAAAAAAGGTGAAGGAGATTATTTTATATTCCTTCTATCTGGAAAAAGAAGTACTGGTTATACTATGATTACTTTTTCATTTTCTGATTGACTGGGAGCAGGAAAACAAGTAAAATAAAGTCACACTTTAGATTTCTCAAAAAATGAGGAGCATATATGTATATTCAACGCCATTTGGAAGCACAGATTTTGGAAGCGTCAAAATATTATCCGGTTGTAATGGTATGTGGACAGCGGCAGGTTGGAAAATCCACCATGCTTAATCATATCAGAGAGAAGGAACGCAGATATGTTACTCTGGATGATGGAAATGCACGCAGACTGGCGGGCACAGACCCGGCTTTATTTTTTGAGACATACGGCTATCCTCTTCTGATTGATGAGTTCCAGAGAGTGCCTTCTATTTTACTGGAGATGAAAAAAATTGTGGATCAGAAGGCGCTTGATGGAGAAGATAACAGCGGCATGTTCTGGCTGACAGGCTCTCAGAAGTTTAAGATGATGCAGGATGTATCAGAATCTCTGGCTGGTCGGATTGCGGTTTTCGATATGTCAGGTCTGTCTTCTGCAGAGATAGAAGAGCGTCCGGCAGGAGTATTTGATCCGGAGCTCTCAGCAATCAGGAAGAGATTAAAGAACAGCAAAAGGAAAGACATCCATCAGGTTTATGAAGGAATTTTCCGCGGAGGGATGCCGAAGCTTCACGCAACCTCATTAGACAGAGAACGATTTTATATGGATTACGTGAACACATATATTGAACGGGATATCAAGGACCTTGCTCAGGTTGGAAAGCTGAATGAGTTTTATGATTTTCTTGTATATATGGCGGCACGGACAGGACAGGAACTGAAGTATGAGGATATTGCAAATACCGTAGGAATATCAGCGCCAACAGCGAAAGCATGGGTATTTATTTTAGAGCGCTCCGGTATTATTTTTATCCTCCGTCCGTATTATTCCAATATTACAAAACGTCTGGTGAAAACGCCGAAGGTCTATTTCATGGATACAGGACTTGCAGCGTATCTGTGCCGCTGGCCGAGCGCGCAGACCCTGGAAAACGGCGCAATGGACGGAGCGTTCCTGGAAACCTATGTGGTGACTGAAATTGTGAAAAGCTTTTATAATGCCGGCAAACCGGCGGATATCTTTTATTATCGGGATATTGATAAGAAGGAAATTGATTTACTGATGGTAAAAGGAGACAAAATATATCCGATTGAAATAAAAAAAGGGAAAGAGCCATCAAAACCGGATAAAAATTTTGGTGTTCTTGGTCAGTTTCATATGGAGGTACAGCCGGGAATCATTCTCTGTATGAGCGATGAGCTGATTCCGTACAATCGACAGTCATGGTATTGTCCGATTTCTGTTCTTTAATCGGTTAAAAAATTCTGAAAGGAAAGTATCTTTACGGAGAGTTTTTTCAACGTTGAAAATGCAGAAGGATCGGGTTCCATTTGTTGTGGAGCCCGGTCCTTCCGATTAATTATGTATTTTGTGCGAGAGCGCAGATCAGTTGTGAGATATAGTAAGAAGCTGTGTCAGACCGCCATCTTTTTGACCTGTGCAAGAGCCTTCTCCACCGGCGGCAGCTTGATAATGATCACGGTGATCAGACCCTCCGCGAGAATGAAGGAGTAATTATATATAATGGGATAGAGGGCAGTCAGCGCCTGCGGGAAATTCTCCGGCATATAGTCCATCCAGTACAGGTATCCGCCCAGTGCGTGGAAGGCGCCCCGGACAAAGATGCCCAGCAGGTACCCCTTCAGCAGGGCGTTCTTTTTGCTCTTATAAAAGATGCCGGACAGGCCGAGACCTGCGAAGGCGAGAATATAGTCGCAGCAGACCTGGAAGGGAGCCAGCACATAGGGCTCCTGCAAAAACTGCAGAATACCGTAGGCCAGACCGGTCATAATGCCCACGCCGGGGCCGTACCAGCAGCCGATCAGGCAGACAAAGAGCATGCTGCACAGGGTCACGGAGCCGCCGTAGGGCAGGGCGAAGAGCTTGATGTAGGATGTGACGAAGGCCAGCGCCAGAGCGGCGGCGCAGAAGACCAGCTGTTTGGTGGACAGCTTCTGGTGGCTGCTTTTGCTGTAAAGGAATACAGCTCCTAACAGCAAAGCCACGGCGAGAACGCCGAACAGCACATAGCCGAAGGTGGTGAGACCGAGATCTGAGTTAACGATTTGCATAAAAAAATCCTCCTTTGGTAAAGTGGAGGAAGCAGCAAGATGGCGGCGCGCCAAAAAAACTCCGCGCGTTCCATATGGTTGCCTCCTTACGCCGGTATTACCCGGTTCAAGTGATAAGGGTCAGGGCAGTCCGGCGAACGCTTGCGCGCACCGGCCCATTCTCAGCGATTGCTCCCCTGGCAAAAGGTTTCAGGCGCCTGCCGAATAAACGACTGGCACCGAAGATAAATGTAAAATATTTATACGGATATGTCAAGAGATTTTTGATGAGCGGCATACCATCAGGATATTGTTTCTCCGGGGCTTATCACCCCGGATTTTGATAGTAAACGACTTTATGCCATGCTGAAAGACTAAATACAGTCAGTTACAGCAGCTCCTCCACCCTGACAAAACAGGCCACTGTCCGGCTGTCGCTGACAGGATGATTAAAATAAATTCTCTTTCCGTCCCGGGAAAAGGTGGGATTGGGATGCACCTTCAGATCCCAGAGGCAGTGCTGGAAATTCTGTCCCCCGAAGGTCGCCGCCGGTGTGATCTCGCCCCTGCGGTAGAGAAAAATATCTGCCGGATATCCCGGATAAGCCCGATCTCCTACAAACCACTGCCGATCCGGGGAACCGTCAATATGATTGCCAACGCCGCCCAGGGTCTCCAGACATTCTCCATCCACACTGAAGCGCTGGATGCGGCTGGTTTCCATCTCAATTCTGCCGTCCGGGGCACAGTACTGGCGCGTAGCCATGTAGGTATCGTCATCATACCAGAGCTGATGCACCGGCTTATCCGGAATCACATGGGTCTGCCCTGTCTCAATGTCAATACAGCCAAGAGCCCCGAACACCGGGCAATTATCCACACTCAGCCGCATCATCACTCTGGTGGCGGAAGGATTTAACTGTACATGACTCATGGAGGTCGTAAACTCGTTCGGCACACAGCCATGCTCCACTACCATCCGGTAAACCGTCTCCTTATCCGCTATTCTCCTGATCTGTCCGTTCTTTAAATCAAGAAGGTAAATTCCACAGGCGTCAATCTCCGGATGCCCCGGATTCTTATCAAGAAAGTCTTCTGAAATGGAAAACGGATAAATTCCATTCTCGGCGCAGTGACTCTCTTTTCCGAAAATCGGCCCGTACTTCACCTCTCCTGTGTAAATATTCAGCACACGGAAAGCGGCGCTTTCATTGATGCTGTCCCGAAAGACAATATGCTCATTGTCCACAAAACTGGCCGAAGGGCCATTATGATTCCCGCAGCTTACCCGAAAGACACAGGTCTGATCCTGTAACGTCTCCCGATCACAGACCCATATTTCCGTTTTTTGGGAATCTTCGCCCTCCAGCTTTTTCTTTCTGGCGTAAACCAGCCATTTTTCATCCGGACTTTCCGGCTGGCCGCCGTTCATCCCCCACATGCTTGATCCTTCGTAGTCACAAACCTGATACATTATCACTTCTCCTGAAAATTCTGTACAGTCTTATCTCCAGCCCTCCGGCAGATACTTCGCAGTATTGGCAATCATATCGTCAGCCAGCTTTTTCACATCCGCCTCAGACGCCCGGCCTTTCACCAGCGGATCATTCAGGAAGGCCTTGTAGACCAGTTCCCTGTCGCAGTTCAGAGCGGCTTTCAGAGTATATTCATGATTTTCAATATGAGGCATGAGCAGGCTGCGAATATCCTCCGGCACCGGCCCCGCAATCAGAGGCTTGATGGAATTGCGGCTGAACACTGCGTTGGTCTCCACCACCGCGGAGGCGGGCAGATTGGGAATCTGCAGACCGGTATTGGGAATATTGACGTTGCTGACCACCCGATCCAGTCCGCACAGGGCCCTGATCAGCAGAATGCCCTCCTCGCCGGTGGGCTTTAATTCCATCTCCTCCTCGCCGGTGAAAAGTCTGTTGCTTCTCTCCAGGCGCTTTTTCAGATCCTCTTTTCTCCAGTCCACGGTGGTCAGGCCGAATTTCCAGCCCTTCACCGTCTCCGGGTCTTTTAAATACTCATCTCCTGGCATAAATTCCGCCAGATGACGGTCTCCCGCCGCTGCGATCAGCCCGTAGCGCTGAAACAGGTCAAATTTCACCCGATGAGCACAGGCAAAGGTATTATTGGCCCAGTTGGAATCTACCTCGTCATAGCCTTCCTCATAATGCTTCTCCACATAGTCCCGATAGACCGGAAACAGGTCAATTCCGCGGTAAGAAGCCTGATCAAACCAGGTGAAATGGTTAATCCCCAGCACGTTGACGTGAATATCCCTGCGGTCAATGTTTTCCAGGCCAAAGGTCTCCTCGCAGATGCCCTTGAGCACCTTCTGGGTGCCGAACACCTCATGGCAGCAGCCGAAAGCTTTGATCTGCGGGAAAACATGGTACAGAGTCTTCACACAAAGGGACATGGGGTTGGTATAATTGATAACCCAGGCGTCGGGAGCATACTTTTTGATGGCCTCCGCAAAGCCCGCAAACATGGGCAGAGTCCGCAGGGCACGGATGGTACCGCCGGGGCCCGCTGTGTCGCCCACAGACTGATAAATCCCCAGCCGCTCCGGCAGATGAACATCAGACTGCATCTCATCAAAGGTGCCCGGCAGAATGGAAATCACCACAAAATCCGCCCCTGTCAGCGCTTCCCCGATGGTCTTACATGTGGTGTAAAGCCATTTGCCCACGGCATCCGGCCTGGCAGTCAGATGATTGCCGATGATCTCGTTATTATGCGCGGCCGCCTCGTCGATATCATAAAGCCGGATGGTGCCGCTGAGGGATTCATCCATGGCCAGATCCGTCATAAAGGTCCAGGCCCAGCCTCTGGAACCGCCGCCGATGTAGGCGATCTGCAAATCGGTTATTCTGTCATTTTCGTATTTCACGTTATTTTCCTCCTGATTTTTATAAAAAATGTAAGAGCCTTCATTCATATCAAAACGATGGAATTATACCACAGTCTCCGAATTCAAACAAGGCATAACATTGCCTGCGTTACTATTTGCAATTTCAGCATTGTCCGCTAGAAATTTTTTCGCTTGCAATCTGACCTGCGATGTGTTATTCTTTTGCAAGAATGCAGTGAAGGAGACTCCTTTCAGGGGAAGCGACAGGAATACGGCGTCACCGACTGAGAGCGCTGTTTGTGAAAGCTGATATGGGGAACACTCTGGAGCAGACAGTCTGAAAGCATCGTCTTTGACAGGGCGATGGCGTAGGGCTGTACGGTCGCCGTCCGTTATACGGTTTTGAGGCAGAGCAATCTGTGAATGCGGGTGGTACCGCGGATATGTATGACTATTCGCCCCGGATATGGTTTTGACCATGTCCGGGGCTGTTTTTTTAAAGGAGATTATTATGAAAAACTGTTATCGTGACCTGACGCTGAAGGAAATGACGGAGAGCCGCATCGGGGAGAGCCTGCGGGTGGCCGGTTGGGTAGAAAATATCCGCGACCACGGCGGCGTCTCCTTTGTGGACCTGCGGGATATGTACGGCGTGCTCCAGATCGTCATGAGGGACACCTCCCTTCTGCACGGCCTGACCAAAGAGATGTGCATTTCCGTGGAGGGCACAGTGGAAAAAAGAGATGAGGATACCTACAATCCCCGCATTCCCACCGGTACCATCGAGCTGGAAGCCCACAGCGTGGAGGTGTTGGGCCGGGTTTACCGTCCCCTTCCTTTTGAGATCATGACATCCAAAGAGACCAGAGAGGATCTGCGCCTGATGTACCGCTATCTGGATTTAAGAAACGCGAAGGTCAGGGATAATATTATTTTCCGTTCTCAGGTCATCGCTTTTTTGCGGCAGAAAATGACCAAGATGGGCTTTCTGGAGATTCAGACCCCGATTTTGTGCGCGTCCAGTCCGGAGGGAGCCAGAGATTTTATTGTACCCTCACGGAAATATAAGGGAAAATTTTATGCCCTGCCTCAGGCGCCCCAGCAGTATAAGCAGCTGCTGATGGCCTCCGGCTTTGACAGATATTTTCAGATTGCGCCCTGCTTCAGAGACGAGGATGCCCGCGCTGACCGCTCCCCGGGAGAATTTTACCAGCTGGACTTTGAGATGAGCTTTGCCACCCAGGAGGACGTGTTCGCGGTGGGCGAGGAGGTCCTTTCCGCCACCTTTGAAAAATTTGCGCCTGAAGGCTATGAAATTACGCCGGCCCCCTACCCGATTATCAGCTATAAACAGGCCATGCTGGAGTTTGGCACGGATAAGCCGGACTTGAGGAATCCGCTGCGGATTCTGGATCTGACGGACTTTTTCCAGAAATGTACCTTCCGGGCCTTTCTGAAAAAAACAGTCCGCTCCATCACGGTCCACGCGGAAATGAGCAAAGGCTTTCATGAAAAATTGCTGCAGTTTGCGGTTTCTCTGGGAATGGGCGGCCTGGGCTATCTGGAGGTGATGGAGGACGGCTCCTACAAGGGCCCCATCGACAAGTTTATTCCGGGAGAATTAAAAGAAGAGCTGAGAACGCTGGCGGGACTGGCACCCGGCGACACCATCTTCTTTATCGCGGACAGAGAGGACATGGCCAATTATTATGCGGGAAAAATCCGCAATGAGCTGGGCGACAAGCTGGGGCTGACGGAGAAAAAAGCCTTCCGATTCTGTTATGTCAACGACTTCCCCATGTATGAGCTTGACCCGGAGACCCGCAAAATCGGTTTCACTCACAATCCCTTCTCCATGCCTCAGGGCGGTCTGGAAGCGCTGGAGAGTAAAAATCCACTGGAGGTGCTGGCTTATCAGTACGACATTGTGTGCAACGGTGTGGAGCTGTCCAGCGGTGCGGTGCGAAACCACGACATGCGGATCATGGAGAAAGCCTTTGAGATCGCGGGCTACGATAAGGAGACCCTGAAAACCAAATTCGGAGCTCTGTATGAGGCCTTCCAGTTCGGCGCACCGCCCCACGCAGGCATGGCACCGGGCATCGACCGGATGCTGATGCTGTTGAAGGAAGAGAGCAATATCCGGGAGGTTATTGCCTTCCCGCTCAACAGCTCCGCTCAGGATCTGATGTGTTCCGCACCCGGTGAGGTGACAGAGCAGCAGCTGCGGGAAGTGCATATTAAAGTAAGAGATTAAAAATGGATTGATGCAGTAAATTGCGAAGCCGGGCTACGGCGAGGCTTTTAAGGCCTGTGATTCGCGTATTAGGCGGCGCAAAATGCATAAGTTATTGATTGACAGTTTCTAAGCAGGGAGGCAATATGGCAAATATGATTTCGGATGAGACAATCGAATATGTCAGTATTCTGGCAAAGCTGGATCTTTCTGAGGAACAGAAGGAGGCAGCCAAAAAGGACATGGGCCGGATGCTGGATTATATCGACAAGCTGAATGAGCTGGATACGGAGGGCGTGGAACCCATGTCCCATGTGTTCCCGGTACAGAATGTGTTCCGCGAGGACGTGGTGACCAACGGGGATGACAGCGAGAGACTTCTGTCCAACGCGCCGGAGGAACAGGATAATATGTTTGTGGTGCCGAGGACGTTTGAATGAGGAGAGAAATGCAAAGGGTCGTGGAAAATTTCACAGGGAGTGGATTGTGATAATGGAAAGTAGAAAATCTGGGTTATTGGATATGACTGCGATAGAGTTGTCTTGTGCAATTCGCGAGGGCCGGACGACCACGCTGGAGGCGGTTAACGCGGTCTTTGAGCAGATTGAGGAGAAGGAAGAAGAGTATCATTGTTATATTACCATTGAAAAGGAGAAGGCCATGCAAAGCGCCAGAGAGGTGCAGGCCAAAATCGAGTCCGGAGAGCTGACAGGCCCTCTGGCCGGGGTGCCGGTGGCCATCAAGGACAATCTCTGTACGGAGGGAACGCTGACCACCTGCGCTTCTAAAATTCTGGAAAACTTTGTGCCAACCTTTTCCGCGGAGGCGGTGGAGCTGCTGAAGAAAGCGGGGGCGGTGATCATCGGAAAAACCAACATGGATGAATTCGCCATGGGTTCCACCACAGAGACTTCTTATTTTGGCGTTACCAGAAATCCGGCGGATATTACCCGGGTGCCGGGCGGTTCCTCCGGCGGTTCTGCAGCCGCTGTGGCCGCGGGCGAGTGCTTCTTTGCTCTGGGCTCCGATACCGGAGGCAGCATCCGCCAGCCCGCTGGATACTGCGGCGTGGTAGGGATGAAGCCCACCTACGGCACGGTTTCCCGGTATGGACTGGTGGCCTACAGCTCCTCTCTGGATCAGATCGGTCCGCTGACGAAGGACGTGGCGGACTGCGCCGCGGTGCTGTCCGCGATTGCCTCCCATGATGAAAAGGATTCCACCTCCATGAAACGGGAGGACACGGATTTTATGTCGGCTCTTGTGAAAGACGTGAAGGGAATGAAAATTGGCATCCCCCGGGATTATTTCTCGGAAGGGCTGGATGGGCAGGTAAAGAAGGCGGTTTTATCCGCGGCGAAGGTTCTGGAGGCAGAGGGCGCCGTTCTGGAGGAGTTTGATTTAAGCCTGGTGGATTACGCCATTCCCACCTATTACACCATTGCGGCGGCGGAGGCCAGCTCTAATCTGGAGCGGTTTGACGGTATCAAGTACGGTTATCGCGCGGCGGAGGAGGGCATCGGCCTTCATGAAATGTACAAAAAAACCCGCTCTGAGGGCTTTGGCGAGGAGGTTAAGCGGCGGATTATGCTGGGCAGCTTCGTTCTCAGCAGTGGTTATTACGATGCCTATTATCTGAAGGCACTGAAGGTCAAGGCCATGATCAAACAGGCCTTTGACCAGGCGTTTTCCAGATATGATATGATACTGGGACCGGTTTCTCCCACCACGGCGCCCAGGCTGGGAGAGAGCCTGTCCGACCCGTTGAAAATGTATCTGGGGGATATTTACACCATTTCCGTGAATCTGGCTGGGCTGCCGGCCATCAGCCTGCCCTGTGGGAGGGATGATCAGGGACTGCCCATCGGTCTGCAGCTGATTGGCGACTGCTTTTCAGAAAAAAAGCTGCTTCAGGCAGCATACACCTATGAGCAGGCGGTGAAGAACGGAAAACTGACAGACGACAAAACAGGCATTGTGAAATCCGACAGAAAGGAGGCCTGACCATGGCAAAACAGTATGAAACCGTGATAGGTCTGGAGGTTCATGTGGAGCTTGCCACAAAGACCAAAATTTTCTGCGGCTGCTCCACCGCCTTTGGAGGGGCTCCCAACACTCACACCTGTCCGGTCTGCACGGGGATGCCGGGAAGCCTCCCTGTATTAAATAAAAAGGTACTGGAATATGCGGTAGCTGTGGGGCTGGCCACCAACTGCGACATTACCCGTTACTGCAAATTTGACCGGAAAAATTATTTTTACCCGGATAATCCGCAGAATTACCAGATTTCTCAGCTTTATCTGCCCATTTGCCGGAATGGCCATGTGGAGATTGAGACCAAAGAGGGCAGAAAGAATGTGGGTATCCACGAGATTCATATGGAGGAGGATGCGGGCAAGCTGGTTCATGACGACTGGGCGGATCGAACCCTGGTGGATTACAATCGCTCCGGCGTTCCCCTGATTGAGATTGTGTCCGAGCCGGATATGCGCTCCGCCGAGGAGGTGATCGCTTATCTGGAAAAGCTCAGGATGCTGATTCAGTATCTGGGGGTCAGCGACTGTAAGCTTCAGGAGGGCAGTATGCGGGCGGACGTGAATCTGTCTGTCAGAGAGGCGGGCGCGTCTGAATACGGCACCCGCACAGAGATGAAAAATCTGAATTCCTTCCGTGCTATTTCCCATGCCATTGCCTGCGAAAGAGAACGCCAGATCGATCTGATAGAATCCGGCAAAAAGGTGGTACAGGAGACCCGGCGCTTTGACGATAATAAGGGAGAATCCTATCCCATGCGCAGCAAGGAGGACGCCCAGGATTACCGCTATTTCCCGGACCCGGATCTGACGCCTGTGCAGGTGGACGACGCCTTTTTACAGGAAATAAAGAGCAGACAGCCGGAGTTTCGGGAGGAAAAGATGGCCCGTTACGCCAGAGAGTTTGCT
>JAJQID010000239.1 GCA_021199405.1 Lachnospiraceae bacterium | reverse complement strand
GTCTCCAACAGAAAGTTCTCGTCCATAAATTTCTTCATTTTTGCCTTACCTCCATAAATATGTATCCGTCAGATATCTGCAAAGGCTCCGTTGGGAGACTTTTACGGCTATCTGATGAAATCACGCGGAATTTTCACGTGATCAAAACTATTATAAGTCATAAATATATGAAAAACAAGGAGAAATGCTGTTTTTTACCATAAGGTGAAAAGCAACTATTTATTCCATATTTTCTTAAAACTGCATTGACGAATATCCTGTTTTGATATAAAATTTATGTAATTGTTATGCGCGGGAAGTATTTTTTTGTGCATAGTAACAATGGAAAGCTGACGCCGCGGCGTTCTGTGAGGAAAGCTTCGGCATCACAGGGGCGGGTACATCTGCCCCGGCAGTATCATAAAAATGACAGATGGGAGAACAGGTATGGAGCAATTAAACAAAGCTGTCACCAAAAAGGTGGACAGACCGGTAAAGGTAGTACAGTTCGGCGAGGGCAATTTCCTGCGTGCCTTTGTGGACTACATGATTGATATCGCCAATGAAAAGGGCATGTTTGACGGCGATATTGTGCTGATCAAGCCGATTCCCTTCGGCAGCACGGATATGTTCCATGAGCAGGACTGCCAGTACACCGTGTCCCTTCGGGGTATCGTGGAGGGGGAAGCGAAGGTGCTCAACAGAGTGATTACCTCTGTGAAGGATATTGTGGACACGGCGACAGAGTTTGACAAATATATGTCCCTGGCTGACATCGACACTCTGCGTTTTGTGGTTTCCAATACCACAGAGGCGGGCATCGTGTACGACCCTACAGATGAGTTTGATTTAAAGCCGGCGAAGACCTTCCCCGGCAAGCTGACACAGTTTTTGTACAGGAGATATACCACCTTCAACGGCGCGGCGGACAAGGGTCTCGTGATGCTGCCGGTGGAGCTGATTGATGATAACGGTATCATGTTAAAGAAATGCGTCAACCAGCTGATCGACCTGTGGGGTCTGGACGCAGGCTTTAAGACCTGGGTCAATGAGAGCTGCATTTTCACCTCCACTCTGGTGGACCGCATTGTGACCGGTTATCCGAGAGCTACCATCGAGCAGGAGTGGGAGAAGCTGGGATACCAGGACAAGATTCTGGTGACTGCGGAGCCCTTTGCTCTCTGGGTGATCGAGTCTGAGAAGGATATCAGCGGCGAGCTTCCTCTGGATAAGGTGATGGCGGACATGCCCGGCATGGATGTGATTTTTACAGACAACCAGAAGCCCTATAAGCAGCGCAAGGTTCGTATTCTGAACGGCGCACATACCTCCTTCGTGCTGGCGGCTTATCTGTGCGGATACGATATTGTGAGAGACGCCATGAAGGATAAGGACATCCGTCCGTTCATCAAGGCTACCCTTTATGACGAGGTGATTCCGACTCTGACTCTTCCGAAGGAGGAGCTGGAAGCCTTTGCAGCGGCGGTGGAGCTTCGTTTTGAGAATCCCTATGTGGATCACGCGCTGATGGCGATCTCCCTGAATTCTGTCTCCAAGTGGAAGGCAAGATGTCTGCCGTCCTACCTGGGCTATGTGGAGAAAACCGGAAAGATTCCGCCCCATCTGGCATTTTCCATTGCCGCTCTGATGGCTTTCTATACCGGTTCCGAGATCCGGGACGGCAAGCTGGTGGGACACAGAGGAGAGGAAGAGTACCTGGTACAGGACGATGCCGCGGTGCTTGCATTCTTTGCTGAGAATTCCCAGAAGTCCACGGAGGAATTTGTGGAAGCAGTTCTTTCCAATGAGGATTTCTTTGGTCAGGATCTGACGAAAGTGGCGGATACGAAAGCTGTGGTTACCGCTTATCTGGCTGACATTAAGGCAAACGGAATGAGGGCTGCGTTATGCAAAGTTTCTTAAGAATAAATGACAATGACAATGTGGTGGTGGCCATTGAGACGCTTTGCGCCGGTACCGTTGTCAAAGTCTCCGATGATTTAACCGTGACCGCGCAGGAAGAGATTCCTGCCGGCCACAAGATGGCGCTCACAGACATTCCTGAGGGAAGCCCCGTAATCAAATACGGTTTCCGCATCGGCAACGCCAAACAGGACATCAAAGCCGGACAGTGGATTCACACCCACAATATTAAGACTGCTCTGGGCGATTTGCTGGAGTATACATACGAGCCGGTTCCCTACGAGGAGAAGACTACGGAGGATGTGACCTTCATGGGCTTCAACCGTCCGGACGGCAAGGTGGGCGTGCGCAATGAGATCTGGGTTGTTCCTACTGTCGGCTGTGTCAATGACATTGCCAGGCTGATAGTGAAAAAGGCCAATGAGTATGTGAAGGGATCTGTGGACGAGGTTATCACCTTTACCCATCCCTACGGCTGCTCTCAGATGGGCGATGATCAGGAGCATACCCGCACTATTCTGGCGGATCTGATCAATCATCCCAACGCGGGCGGCGTGCTGGTGCTGGGACTGGGCTGCGAGAATTCCAATATCGACGTGTTAAAGCCTTATATTGGTGAGGTTGACCCCAACCGTGTGAAGTTTCTGGTGTGTCAGGAATCTGATGATGAGATTGCGGACGGCGTGGAGCTTTGTAAGGAGCTGATCGATTACGCGGCAGGCTTTGAGAGAGAGCCCATCAGTGTTTCCAAACTGGTG
>JAJQID010000275.1 GCA_021199405.1 Lachnospiraceae bacterium | reverse complement strand
ACCCGGTCGCAGACATCCTCGATCTCCTCAAAAATATGGCTGGACATGAAAATCGTCCTGCCCTTCTTTTTTTCCTCCCGAACCAGCTCCAGAAAGGTTTCCCGCATCAGCGGATCCAGACCTGTAGTGGGCTCGTCCATAATCAGAATTGGCTTATCCCCCATCAGTGCCGCCACAATGGCAGTCTTCTGCTTCATGCCCTTGCTCATGCGCTTCAGATTGGCAGAAGGATCCAGCCCCAGCAGGTCGATCAGGTGATTCATATAGGTGAAATCCTTCACTCCCAGAAACTGTGCCTGCACCTTGAAAAAATCAATACCGGTTGCCAGATCCGGGAAGGCAATCTCACCGGGAATATAACTGACATTTTTCATCACCTCCGGCGCCTGCGTCCAGGGATTGAGCCCGTTTACCCGCACTGTACCGGAATTGGGCCTGATAAAGCCCATCATCTGGCGGATGGTGGTGGTTTTCCCGGAGCCGTTGGTTCCCAGATACCCGAAAACCTCTCCTTCCTGAATGTCCAGAGAAACATCAAACACACCGCGACCCTGCCCGTAATCCTTTGTCAGGTTCTGCACACAAATCATACTCTCACTCATACCTTCACTCCTTTCCGGAGCGCCTGGACTGCACTCCCTCGAAATGATGTCCGGTATCATAAAATTCCATGAAATAATCCTCCAGTGTAAACGGAATTTCAACGAAATCCGCCACCTGATAATCAGAAAGGCAGTCAAAAAGCTCTCCCACCCGGTTTGACTCCAGCTGCACCCTTGCCCGAAGCTTACCCGCGTTTTTGGATGTAAAACGGAACGGCAGTTTCACAAAAGCCGCATAGGATGCCTCATCCGCAAAGGTCACACGGTAAATCCGATCATGCTTCTCCTTCAGCTCTCCGGACTGAAACTCTGAGACAATTTTTCCATCCCTGATGATGGTGATGCGGTCGCAGGTGGCGTCTACCTCATGGAAAATATGGGAAGAAAGAAAAATCGTCCTCCCCCGTTCCTTTTCCTCTTTGACATACTCAATAAAGGTCTCCTGCATAACCGGATCGAGGCCGGACGTCGGTTCGTCCAGAATCAGAATCTCCGGGTCATGCATAAAGGCCGTGACAACGGCCAGCTTGCGCTTGACGCCCAGGCTCATCTGCTTGATACTGATATTGGGATCCAGATCAAAGCGCTTTAAGAGCATTTTCAGATAGTCGTCATTTTTCACTCCGCGCATCTGCTCCATCATGCGCAGAAAACCCGTCCCGGACAATCCCGCCGGCAGCGTGACCTCCCCGGGCAGATAGCCTACTGTATTTTTCAGCACAGCAGCATTTTTCCAGCTGTCCATTCCGGAAATCGTGGTCGTCCCCGCTTCCGGTCTGGAAAATCCCATCAGATGCCGAATCGTGGTGGTTTTCCCCGCCCCGTTCGGGCCAAGGAACCCGTAGCACTCCCCCTCCGTCACTTGAAGCGATACATCAAACACACCGCGGCCATGGCCGTAGTCCTTCGTCAGATGATCGACTGAAATAACCTGCATGTAAAAACCTCCTTGACATTTTCCAACAACCTGTTGTATAAATGACATTATAAGCACGAAAACGATAAACATCAACCGTCAATAAATTTTCTTTTGTCGGACGATATGGAAAGGAACCAATGAAAAAACAACCGGAAATCACAGAGAGAACACGCCGGAGATTTGTAGAAGCCTTCTGGGAGCTTGCGAAGGAAAAGCCCATTCGCAAAATCGCCGTCAATGAACTGACCCGCCGCGCGGGATATAACCGCAGCACCTTCTACGAATATTTTACAGATACGGATGATCTGTTATCCTACGCAGAACAGGATGTGCTGGAAGAAATCAGACAGACCATTGTCCGGACACTGCCGGAGGATGATGCTTTGGGCAATCTGTTTCAGACGGATTTATTTCCCAGAATATTTGCAGCCATGAACGAGAAAATGTACATCCTGATGGGGCCAAACGGAGACCCCGGCTTTCTGCCGTTAGTCAAAGCGGAATTGATTCCTCTGGTAATCCCCCATATTCCGATTTCGGCAGATAATCCGGATTTTAACTATCTGATCGGCTTTGTCAGCTCCGCCATGTTCGGACTTTTACAGCAGTGGAATGAGCAGGGCAAGGATATCAGCACCGATGAATTCAGCAAAATGATGCAGACCCTGGTGCTGCAGGGATTGTCCGCTTTTATTCCGACTGCGGCAAAACAGACAGAGCCGGAATAAGAGGCTCTGCCCGCCGATCTCTTTGAGAAAGGAATTCTCTTTCGCGTCATCATGAAAAAATATCAGAACCGAATGGAAAAAATGAAGACCTGGTCAAGGGACAATGTAGCTGCCATTGTCCTTGTCCTCTTATTTTTTCTGATCTATTTTGCATCTCTGCGTACAGAAAACGTATACTTATATTGGGGCGTCACAGGCATGAAATATATGAACGGAGAATATTATCGTTTCCTCACCTGCCTGTTCCTGCACTCCAGCCCCAGGCATCTGCTGGCCAATTCCCTGGGCTTGCTTTCCGTGAGCTCTCTGCTTGGTCCGTTTTCAGGAAACAGGAAGACCCTGTTTCTGTTTCTGTCCTGCGGTATTCTCTCAGAAATCGCTTATTCCGCCGTGACCTCCGACCAGATTTATGAC
>JAJQID010000062.1 GCA_021199405.1 Lachnospiraceae bacterium | reverse complement strand
CCTCCAATCTTGTGGGGATCTGCCCCATTGACATGTCCAGAGCTTTTCTGGAGCTTTGCCATGCGCAGTCCTGCGGGAAGTGTACACCCTGCCGGGTGGGCCTGGGAAATCTGAAGAATATGCTGCAGAAGGTGCTGGACGGGGAAGCAGACATGGATATGATCGATCAGATCCGTGATACGGCGGCGGCCATCATGGAGACGGCGGACTGCGCCATCGGCTATGAGGCGGCGGAGGTGATCTATAACGGAGTGGAGACCTTCCGGGAGGATTATGAGGCTCATATCAGAAACGGCCGCTGCACCTGTGAGTATGGCCAGCCGGTACCCTGCGTGGCTTACTGCCCGGCGGGCGTGGACATTCCCGGATATATTGCTCTGATTCGGGAGGAGCGTTATGCGGACGCCATCCGCCTGATTCGCAGGGACAATCCCTTTCCAACCACCTGCGGCTTTATCTGTGAGCATCCCTGCGAGACCAAGTGCCGCCGCAGAATTGTGGACGACGCAGTCAATATCAGGGGCTTAAAGCGGATGGCGGCAGATTACGCAGGCGAGGTGGAACCGCCGGAGTGCGCTCCCTCCACGGGAAAGCGCATTGCCATTGTGGGCGGTGGACCCTGCGGCTTAAGCGCAGCTTATTATTTACAGTTGATGGGGCATCAGACCGTCGTTTATGAGATGCTGCCGAAGCTGGGCGGCATGCTCAGATACGGCATTCCCAACTACCGTCTGCCCAAGGATCGGCTGGATCAGGATATCGAGGCTATCTTAAAAACCGGTGTGGAGGTTGTTTATGGCACCAGAGTTGGTGAGAAAGTCACCATGGATGACCTGAGAAAGGAATATGACGCTGTTCTGATCACCATTGGCGCAAGCACGGATAAGAAGCTGGAGGTAGAGGGCGAAGACGCTCAGGGCGTCATGTCCGCGGTGCAGCTTCTGCGCGGTGTGGGTCTTGGCACTCCCGTGGATCTGACCGGTCAGGAGGTCGTGGTGGTCGGCGGCGGCAACGTGTCCATGGACGCGGTGCGAACCTCTGTTCGGCTGGGAGCGAAGAAGGTTTCCATTGTATATCGGCGCAGAGTGGCTGATATGACCGCACTCCCGGCAGAAATCGAGGGAGCCATGGCGGAGGGGGTGGAGGTGCGCACTCTGATGGCCCCTGTGAAAATTTCTGTGGATGAGGAAGGAAAGGTCAATGGTCTGTGGGCGCAGCCTCAGATGATCAGTACCATCAAGGGAGGGAGAGCCAGTGTAAAGCCCAACGGCGAGGAGGAAGTGCTGATTCCCTGCCAGACACTGATTGTGGCCATTGGGCAGGATATTGAATATCAGCATTTTGAGGCGGCGGGCGCCGCTGTTTCCAGAGGACGCTTTCAGGCGGATCAGACCGCGGCGGTGAAAGGGATGCCGGGGGTCTTTACCGCTGGAGACTGTTCCTCCGGGCCGGCTACCGTGATCAAGGCTGTGGGGGCTGCCAAGGTGGCAGCTGCCAGCATTGATACTTACCTGGGATATCATCATCCGATTTCCTGCGATGTGGATATTCCCATTCCCAATATTGATGACCGCACTCCATGTGGCAGGGTGAATATCAACGAGAGAGAGGCCTGCGAGAGAGCCTGCGACTTCGAGGGTGTGGAGATACCGATGACAAGAAAAGAGTGCTTGCAGGAGGCGGGCCGCTGTCTGCGCTGCGATCACTTTGGTTATGGAGCATTCAAAGGAGGGCGGAAGAACGTATGGTAAACCTGACGATTGATAAAATACAAGTGTCCGTTCCGGAGGGAACCAGTATTCTGGACGCGGCCAGACAGGCGGGAATCCGGATTCCGACCCTGTGCTATTTAAAGGATCTGAATGAGCTTGGTTCCTGCCGCGTCTGCGTGGTGGAGATAGAGGGCAAGGAAAAGCTGGTAGCCTCCTGCAATAACGTGGTGGAGGAGGGCATGGTGATTTCCACCAACAGTCCCAAGGTCATCAAGAGCCGCAAAAAGAACGTGCAGATGCTTTTAAGCCAGCATGAGACCAACTGTGCGTTCTGTATCCGGAATGAGAACTGCTCCCTGCAGAGCACGGCCAAGGAGCTGAACGTTCTGGACGTGCCCTTTGAGAAGCATATAGAGAAATCTGACTGGAATCGTAAATTCCCGCTGATCAGGGACAACAGCAAGTGCATCAAGTGTATGCGCTGCGTGGAGATATGTGATAAGGTGCAGGATGTTCATATCTGGGACACCAATGGCACTTCAGACAGGCTCAGTGTGAATGTGCGCGGGAATCGTAGGATCGAGGATACGGAATGTACCCTCTGCGGTCAGTGCATTACCCACTGTCCGGTGGGAGCTCTGCGCGAGCGGGACGACACGGACGATGTATGGGATGCCATTGGCGATAAGCGCAAGATCACCGTGGTGCAGGTAGCGCCGGCAGTGCGGGCAGCCTGGGGCGAGGAACTTGGACTTTCCAGAGAGGAAGCTACCATGGGCAGGATTGCGGATGCCCTTCGGCAGATTGGCTTCGACTATGTATTTGATACTGTATTCAGTGCAGATCTGACCATTATGGAAGAGGGAACGGAGTTCATTGATCGTTTTTCCAAAGGGGATACGGCGAAGATGCCCATGTTTACCTCCTGCTGTCCGGGCTGGGTCCGGTTTATCAAGTCTCAATACCCGGAATTGACGGACAGGCTTTCCAGTGCCAAATCTCCCCAGCAGATGTTTGGGGCGACGATGAAGACCTTCTTCGCACAGCAGATCGGAGTATCGCCGGAGGATATGGTGACAGTTTCCATCATGCCATGCACCGCCAAGAAGGGCGAGGTCAATATGGAGCTCTTTTACGGGGAATATCAGGGACATGATGTGGATATCTCTCTGACCACAAGAGAGCTGAACCGCATGATCCGCACGGCTCATATTGATCCGAAGAGCCTGAAGGATGTGGAGTGCGATCAGTTAATGCAGGACGGCACCGGTGCGGGCGTGATTTTCGGCACCACAGGCGGCGTCATGGAGGCTGCCCTTCGCAGCGCATATTATCTGATTGTCGGGGAAAACCCAGATATTGACATATTTAAGGAGACCAGACCGGCGGTATATCAGCAGGGCTGGACTGAGGCGGTATATCATATCAAAGACCTGGAGATTAAGACGGCGGTGACCAGTGGTCTGGGCAATACGAGAAAGCTGATCGAAGCGTTGAAGCGCGGCGACGTGCACTATGATTTTGTGGAGATCATGGCCTGCCCGGGCGGCTGCGCCGGCGGCGGCGGGCAGCCTATTCACGACGGCGAGGAGCTGGCGGCGGTGCGCGGAGGGACTCTTCGGAACCTTGATGAGAATGCGGCTGTCCGGTTTTCACATGAGAATGTGGATGTGCAGAAGCTGTATGAGAATTTTATGGGTGAGCCTAACGGACATAAGGCCCATCAGCTGCTTCATACCGATCATCATGCCTGGGAGATGCCGGGAAAGTAAACGATATAAATTCGTTTGCTGTAAATTCGTGTTGTATTGAATAAAATACAGACGTAAGAAAAGGAAAGGGTAGCATTTAAAACAGTAATATAGTAAAATGGTTTCGGCGGACTAACTCTCTGCCGAAACCTTTTATGTAAACGTGAACTGCGCATACAGGCGGCGGGCTGTGGGCAGCAACGGATAAAGCGGTAAGGTTGGAATAAAATAGGCAGTTCCAATTGTCATACGCTGCAGGGAGTGTTGTTTCAAAAGATTATATGTGGAGGAGATTATGAAAAAGAAATTACTGGCAATGATGTGCGGTCTGGCGTTGGTGTGCGGCATGCTTGGCGGCTGCGGCAGCAGTACGCAGGATACGACGAGTGAGACCGTGGAGACGGATGATACACTGATTCGCATTGGTTCTTTGTCCGGGCCAACCACCATGGGGCTGGTGCAGCTGATGGAGGATTCCGAGAATGGAGACACTGTCGGCAATTATGAGTTTACCATTGCCACTGCAGCGGATGAGATTACCACAGCGCTGGTAAAAGGTGAGCTGGATGTGATTCTGATTCCTGCCAATGCGGCCAGCACTCTGTACAATAAAACCGAGGGCGGCGTCACGGTGCTGGATATCAATACGCTGAGTGTGCTTTATCTGGTGACCGGTGACGAGACAGTGAACAGCATTGAGGATTTAAGCGGCAGGACGGTCTATCTGCCCAGCAAGGGAACCACACCGGATTACGCTCTGCAGTATCTGTTGGCAGGGTACGGTATCACGGACTGCACTCTGGAATATAAATCAGAATCCTCTGAGGTAGCGGCCATTCTGGCGGAGGATACCACGGCCATCGGTCTGCTGCCACAGCCCTTTGTGACTGTGGCCTGCAATCAGAATGAAGCCCTGCGGGTAGCTGTGGATATCAACGAAGTCTGGAATGCGCTGCAGGAGCAGCAGGGTACGGACAACGCTCTGGTCACCGGCGTAACCATTGTGCGCACTGAGTTTCTGGAGGAGCATCCGGTTGCAGTCTTTCATTTTATGTCGGAGAGAAAGGCCAGTGCCGAGGAGGCGGTGACGGATGTGGAGCACACCGCTGAGCTGGTAGCGGAGGCAGGGATTGTGGGAAGCGCGGCCATTGCCGAGAAGGCCATTCCTGAGTGCAATATTGTGTACATTGACGGCGAGGAGATGAAGGAAAAGCTTTCCGGCTACCTGGAGGTACTCTATTCCCAGAGCCCGGATATGGTAGGCGGCGCACTGCCGGGGGATGACTTCTATTATATTGCGGATATAGAGTAATTCCGGCGTCAGCGGATATGTTCATTCTGTAAATGGGTTTATGTTTTATGTCTGACTCTGTAAGGAAAATTATTCGGAAAAGCTTAATCATCCTGGGCTGGCTGCTTCTCTGGCAGCTTTTAAGCCTGTGGGTGGACAACCAGATTCTGCTGGTGGGACCGGTGACAACGCTGGCCGCACTGGTTCAGAGAGTTGTCACCCTCGCATTCTGGAAAACCGTATGGTTTTCCTTTTTGCGCATTGGGGCAGGGTTTTTGCTGGGATTTTTCGCGGGATTTCTGTTGGCGGCGCTCAGCGCCAGATTTCAGATTCTGGAGGAAATTTTCAGTCCCTTTATGACGCTTGTTAAGGCAGTGCCGGTGGCGTCCTTTGTGGTGCTTTTCCTGATCTGGTGGCACTCGCAGGTGCTGGCAGTGGCCATCAGCTTCTGTGTGGTGCTGCCCCAGATTTATATCAGCACGCTCCAGGGCTTAAAAAGCGCGGATAAGGAGCTTCTGGAGATGGCGAGGGTGCTGCGGATGCCCTTGTGGAATAGATGCTTTTATATTTACAGGCCGGCTTTAAATCCTTTTCTCACTGCCGGTTTGCGCATCGCAGTGGGCATGAGCTGGAAGTCCGGCGTAGCCGCAGAGGTCATCGGAACTCCAGATTTTTCCATCGGCGAGGGTCTGTATATGGCGAAGATCACGCTGGATACAGCAGGGATTCTTGCCTGGAGTGCGGTGATTATCCTGCTCAGTATTCTGTGCGAAAAGCTGCTTTTGAAGCTGTGGGATGGGCTAATGGCCTGGGAGCCTCCCTGTAGAACAGTAAAAGAGAGCGGCTATACTCGAATTGATGCTCAGGCCAGGATACTGACGATAAAACATCTTTCCAAATCCTATGGCTCCAATGAAGTTCTCAAGGATTTCTCTGCATCCTACGCCTCGGGCGAGACTATCCGCTTCACCTGGCCATCCGGCGGCGGCAAAACTACCCTCTTTCGCCTGATTGCGGGTCTGGAACCGGCGGATGCAGGTCAGATCGACCTGCACGGCAGCCGTCTGACCATGCTCTTTCAGGAAAGTCGTCTTTGCATGGATTACGACGCCCTGACCAACGTTTCCATGGTGATTGGCAGCAGAGCGCGGGCTGCGGAGTTTTTAAAGGATCTGCTCTCTGAGGAGGACTGGAGGAAGCCCTGCTCGGAGCTTTCAGGCGGTATGTGCCGGCGGGTCGCTCTGGCCAGAGCTCTGGCGCTGCCCGCTGATATCCTTATTCTCGATGAACCTTTTACGGGACTGGATGAGAAAAACCGGCAAAACGCAGCGGCCTGTATTGAAAAACACAGCGTCGGGAAGCTGGTGCTGATGGCCACGCATATCTGAAAGGCCGTCTGAAAATCTCAACAATGTCCATATGGTTTGCCGGCTCGTCCAGAATCAGAATATTCGGGCGGTGTTTGAAAATTTTTATTATGTGTATCTCATGAGCTTTGAGGAATATTCTGGCTGCCGTACTTTTGGGTATCATGTCGGTATAGTGGGCAAGGTTTGTAATTGATATAAATGTAGGAGGGAGGAAAAACATGAAACAGAACAAAAAAGCAACAGTCTTTTCAGGTTTGCCTGCGCGCCTGATTCTGACGGTGATTTTCGGAGGCATTTATTTCTATGTGATGTTGCCGGCAATTAATCTGAAGGCGCCGGATTTCTGGGCTTTTCTGATTGTACTGCTGTTATTCTACATCTTTATCGCGCTGCTGACATCCGGCGTGCATGTGTACGCGGGCGGCAATGTCATTTTTATGGGAAGGACAGTTTTTGCACGCTGCAGGGTTCCGTTTATTATGCTCGGCGTGCTGTTGTTGGCTGCGGTGGTCGGTGCAGTTTATTCTTCCGAGATTTTCCACGCGGAAGCCTATTACAATCTGCTGGATGTGCAGCCGGGTGACTTTACCGAGGAGGTTGCGGAGATTTCCTATGATAAAATTCCCATGTTGGATAAGGATTCCAGCGTTCAGCTGGGCAGCCGGGCTCTGGGCAGCTTAAGCAGCACTGACAGCAATCTGGTGTCCCAGTTTGAGGTGTCGGATTATGAATATTCACAGATCAATTATCAGAATAATCCGGTGCGTGTGGCGCCTCTGCTCTACGGCAATCTCATCAAATGGTTCAACAACCGCTCTGAGGGCCTGCCGGGCTACATTATCGTCAATATGGTGACCCAGGAGGCAGACCTGGTGAAGCTGGATGAGGGGATGAAATATTCGACAGGCGAGCATTTCGGGCGCAATGTTTACCGGCTGCTCCGTTTCCGTTACCCGACTATGATGTTTGGCGATGTGAATTTTGAGATCGATGAGGACGGGACGCCCTGGTGGGTGTGCTCACGCACAGTACATACCATCGGCCTTTTTGGCGGGGAGGACACGGACGGGGCGGTTTTAGTGAACGCGATCACGGGGGAGAGCACCTATTATGAGGAGGTGCCCACCTGGGTCGATCGTGTCTACTCGGCGGATCAGCTGGTGATGCAGTACAATTATCACGGCACGCTGGTCAACGGCTGGATCAATTCTTGGCTGGGACAGAAAGGCGTGACGACAACCTCGGACGGATATAATTATATCGCCATGAACGATGATGTCTATCTGTATACGGGTGTGACCTCCTCGGGAAATGATGAGTCCAACGTGGGCTTTATCCTGGTGAATCAGCGGACAAAGGACGCGCGGTATTACAGCATTTCCGGCGCGACGGAATATTCCGCCATGTCCTCCGCGGAGGGCGCGGTGCAACACCTGGGGTATGACGCGACATTTCCCCTTTTGCTGAATATTTCGGACGAGCCTACTTATTTTATGTCTCTGAAGGATTCTGCGCAGTTAGTCAAAATGTACGCGATGGTCAATGTGAAGGATTATCAGATCACCGCCACTGGCAGTTCGGTGGCTGAGTGTCAGTCCAATTATGAAGAGCTTCTGGTGGAAAACGGGGTGAAGGTGACGAATCCGGTTGAGGAGATGGACATTACCGGGACGGATACCATTACGGGTAAGATTACGGAAATCCGCACAGTGGTGGTAAACGGAAATACGATTTTCTACTTTCAGTTGGGGAGCGATGTGTATTATGCCGTCTCCGCGGCGGATGATCAGGACGCGGTGATCTTTGACGTAGGGGATCGGGTTACAATCACTTATTATGCGGAGGAGGGAACGAACGGAGTGTACACCGGGATTAAGGTGGAGTGATTCACGAAGCTCATGAAGACTGCTTCGGAACAAGCTCCAGCTTTAATACCATATCCAGCCCATCGGCCAGATCTGAAATGATTTCTTCATAATAAAGCTGGCGGAATGGAGAGACAACTTGAAAAAAGCTGAGAGGGAATCTGAATATGAGGGAAAAGAAAACAAAAAAGAGACTGCTGCCTGTCCTGATCATTGCGGGGGTTCTGGCTGCGGCGCTGTTGATCTGGCGTCTGGTTCCGCATTCCTTTCAAAGGCTTTTGCCGACAGAGGAAGAAACCTCTCTCCCCGATGAGGAGCGTTACTCGGGTATGCTGTTAAGCAAAGGGGAGTATCCTGAGTTATATGAGCAGGCGGCGGCTCTGCTGGAGACGGATCAGCTGAGTCAGATCGGAGCGGCGAAGGGATAAAAACTCTTGTCAAATCCCGGTGTCTGGAGTATAGTTTCCGTATGTAAGGAACTGTCAATGTTATACGAAAGCAATCAGAAAGAGAGGTTGTGACATGGATCGCTACGGGTTAAGCGGCGGGAAGCTGATTTATGAAAATCCGCTGAGCTGTGAGAAGGATATCGAGGATTTTGTACTGGAAGGCAGGGCGGTGATCTCTTTCCCGGAGGGAAAAATGAGACTGGAGAACGCCATGGCGGCCGAGAACGGACAGAAGGCAAATTATGTGCTCTGGTGCCGGGAAGAATTTCCGGCGGATGTCTGCATTGAGTGGGATTTCCGGCCGCTGAGGGAGCCGGGGCTTGCCATGATGTTTTTCGCGGCGAAGGGCAGAAACGGAGAGGATCTGTTTGACGAAGGGCTGACAAAGAGGACGGGAGAATATCCGCAGTATCATCATGGGGACATCAACGCTTTTCATATTTCTTATTTCAGGAGAAAGGAACCGGACGAGAGAGCTTTTCACACCTGCAATCTGCGCAAGAGCTATGGTTTTTATCTGACCAGTCAGGGAGGCGATCCCATTCCGGATGTGGAGGACGCTCAGGGCTTCTATCGGATTGGGGTGGTGAAGAAGGCTTCGGATGTCTTTTTTTACATCAATGAGCTGGAGATTTTTCATTTCGCGGATGACGGACAGACCTGGGGGCCGCTTCTTGGGGGCGGTAAGATCGGCTTCCGGCAGCTGGCGCCGATGATCGGGGAGTACGCGAATCTGAGAGTGTATCAAATATAGATAGCTGCAGTTGAACTGGACTGGAAGGAGATTACTGAATTATTATGAAACTGCATTTAATGGAAAACAGAAATGTGGGCGGATATACCACCTTTGGAAGCGTCTGGGAAAGGGGCGAGGTATCGCCGGAGAGCAGCTTTGCTCTGACAGACGGAAACGGGGAAAGGATACCGGTGCAGTCCCGGGTGACGGCATACTGGCCGGACGGAAGCGTGAAGTGGGCGGCCCACACCGCAGACAGTGAAAGAATGGGGCATCAGGCGTCGGTGGAGGCGCTGAAGCCGGGAAGCAGTGATGAGGTGGAAGCTGTTGAGAGCTCCGCATTGACGCAGACGGTTGACAGCTTTTGTCTGCGCTGTAAGAGAGTTTCCGTGGACATTCCGAAATCCGGCACGGCTCTGATGAAAAATTTGTATATTGACGGACAGAAGCGTGCCGAAAAGGCGGAGCTTATATTGATTCTGGAGAGAAGAAATGGTTCAACCCGCACGGAAATTCCCGGCGTCGGCATGATTTCAAAGGTTACGGTGGAGGACGAGGGCCCGCTGCTCTGGTGCTTTAAGCTGGAGGGCAGCCATGTGCTGACGCCGGAGGAATCCTCCGCCTCTGCTTTTTCCCAGACCGGGCAGGGGGCGGAAACCGGGAGTGCTTCTGATATGGATGCGGAGCAGATCATTCCCTTTGTTGTCCGACTGTATTTTGGCATTGACAGCGGACAGATCAATATGACCCATACCTTCCTTTATGACGGCGATGCAAACAGGGACTTTCTGAAGGGGCTTGGTATCCGCTTTGATACCAGCTTACAGGGAGAGAGCTACAATCGCCATGTCAGATTCGGCACAGACCATGGCAGTTTTCACGAAACCTCCGTCCTGCTCTCCTCCTGGCATCCCAGGATTCCTCAGGAGATCTATCGGGATCAGATGGCCGGAAAAGCAGTGGCGCAAAGTCAGGAGGAGCTGGATCAGCTGCTTTTCGTTGATGGAAATGCAAAAAAGCCGAGATCGGAAACGGAAAAGTCTCTGCTTGAGAATATTCAGGCGGCTGCCGTCGACATGCTCTCCTGGGGCCGCTATCAGCTTTGCCAGGACAGTGATTCTCATTTCCTGATTCGCAAAAAGATTTCTGATGAAAATTGCTGCTTCATTGACAGTCTGCACGGAAACCGGGCGAAAGGAACTATGGCCGCGGGCGGTACGAAGGGCGGCCTGCTCATCGGTAAGAGAGATTTCTGGCAGAAGTATCCCTCCGGCCTGGAGGTTCAGGGGCTGGACCAGGATCAGACAAGCCTGATCTGCTGGATTTACACTCCCACAGCGGAGGCCTATGACTTCAGACATTACGCCACTACCGGTTACAGCCAGACCTATTATGAGGGCTTTCCTGTGGTGGGGGCCGACCCGGTGGGCATCGCCAACACCAACATGCTGGTGGTGGAGAGCTTTGACGGGGTTATTCCCTCAGACAATGAGATGGAGGAGTTTGCCCGCAGAGTGCAGAAGCCTGCCGTCTATGTGGCGGAGCCTGAGTATTATCATGAAAAAAGAGCCTTCGGTTACTGGAGCCTGCCCAGCGAGGAGACGCCGGTAGAGCGGTGGCTGGAGGAGCAGCTGGACGGAGCGGTGAGGTTCTATGAAAAGGAGATAGAGAACCGCCGTTGGTACGGCCTGTTCAATTACGGCGACATCATGCACACCTATGATTCTGTCCGTCATTGCTGGAAATATGACATGGGCGGCTATGCCTGGCAGAACACGGAGCTGGTGCCCACACTGTGGCTGTGGCTGATGTTTCTGCGCACCGGCAGGGAGGATGTATTTTCTCTTGCAGAGGCCATGTGCAGACACTGCTCAGAGGTGGATATATATCATTTTGGAAAATATAAGGGGCTGGGCTCCCGACATAATGTGCGTCACTGGGGCTGCTCCTGCAAGGAGGCGCGGATTGCCATGGCGGGACACCACAGATATTATTATTATCTGACCGGGGAGCGCCGCCTGGAGGATATTTTTGATGAGGTGAAGGACGCGGAGCAGGCTTTGTATGAGACCGACCCGCTGCGATTCTTTTACAATAAAGAGGAGATGACCAGCCCAACTCACGCCAGATCCGGCCCCGACTGGTCCTCTCTGGTCTCCGACTGGATGACTCAGTGGGAGAGAACCGGGGACAAAACCTATGAGAAAAAAATCCGCACCGGCGTGGAGGACATCAAAAATGCGCCTATGAAGCTGGTCTCTGGCCCTGATTTTGAGTTCGATCCGGCTACGGCTCATCTGCGTTACATAGGGGACCGAACCACCGGCGGCACTCATTTACAGATCTGCATGGGTGCGGCTCAGGTCTGGACAGAATTGACTTTGATGATCGATGATGAACAGTGGAATGAAATGCTGGCGCAGTACGGGCGGTTTTATTACCTGGATCGGGAAAAGCAGCTGGAGGAGTCTGGGGGAATCATTGGAGACAGACAGTTCTCCCTGCCCTTCATGGCAGCCGGCATCGCGGCCTACGCCGCCGCATATTTGCAGGATGAGGAGCTGGCCCGCAAAACCTGGCAGTATCTGTTCCGCAGCCTGACGCAGGAGGGGGAGCAGAGCGGCTTTGTTGCTGTTGATACCCCGAACGCAGGCAATCAGAAGGTCCTGGAGGAAATCCCCTGGATCAGCACCAACTTTGTGTCCCAGTGGTGTCTGAATACCATTTTTGCCCTGGATTTTATCCGGGAAAAGCTGCCGCAGAGAATGGAAGGCGTGAAGGAGCTGCTGCAGGAATTTCCGGAGAACGGGTTATTTCATAAGGCATGAGGAGAGAAAGAGTCCGGACAGTTCAGCGAATATGCGTCCGGGCTCTTTCGGATGATGGAGGGTGAGGAAAAGGCAGATATGGAATATATGATGAGTGAATTTTTTGAGGCGGTGGTGGAGGCGGATGATGCTCCTATTGTAATCTGCGACAGAGAGCACAGGATTATTTATATGAATCCTACCGCTGTGAAACGATATGAAAAGTGGGGCGGGGAGAGACTGACAGGAAAATCCATTTTTGACTGTCACAATTCCCGTTCCCGGGAAATCATTCTGTCAGTGATTGCCAGGTTTAAGGCAGAGCCTGAACTGAATAAGGTGTATACCTATACGAAGAACCGGGACGGCGAGGACAGGGATGTCTATATGGTGGCGCTGCGCAATAAAAGCGGCGATCTGATTGGTTATTACGAGAAGCATGAAAGCCGTGTGCATGAGGCGCAGTGCGGCGGGAATCAAAAATTATGATACGCAAAAATGACACCTGCACCATCTACGTCTGCTATGTAGGCTATATTG
>JAJQID010000253.1 GCA_021199405.1 Lachnospiraceae bacterium | reverse complement strand
TCTGTTATAACCGGAACCATGTTGAAAGATCATCCGGACGAATACCATTTGGCTGAATCGCTGCTTGATTCGGACGGCAATGATATTTTAGACAGTGACGGCAACTCAATCCTGACTCGAACCGTATATCGAAAAGTATAAATATTGTATCCGTATGAAAGGAGCATCGTGGAAACATGGTGCTCCTTTTGCGTTGGGGCAAAGGTGGTGTTATATTTGGGTAACTCGAACAATTTATTGCAATTTGCCGTTTCTCAGGGTATAATTGATTTGTCATTCGTGGAAGCACAGATAGAAATGACAAAAAGAGAGCAGTTTTTAAAACAACATCCATATGAGATATGGCAAGGAAAAAACGGTAGCTGGTATACTTATCTGCCGGACAAAGAGAAAGGAAGGGCTTTAAAGAGAAAATCAACAAGAAAAGCGATTGAAAATGAAGTTGTTGCTTATTGGAAAGCTGAAGAAGAGAATCCGACAATTAAAGAGGTGTTCGACGAGTGGAATGACTATCGGTTAAATCTTCAAAAAATTTCGCCCGCAACGTATTTGAGAAATGAAATGATATTTAAACGTCATTTTGGCGAATTGGGCAAGGAGAGGATAAAAAATATTTCTCCTGTCGACATAGAAGATTTTCTTCAGGAACAGATTCCAAAGTATGGCTTGACAGCAAAAGCATTTGCAAATCTGAAAACCATTACAAAAGGGCTTCTCAAGCGAGCTAAGAAACGCAAACTCATCTGTTTCAATGTAGAAGAGTTGTTTCAGGAACTTGATATTTCGGATTCCGATTTTGCCAGACATTACAAAGAAGATTACGAAGAAGTGTTTGATGATTATGAGATGGACATCATGATTAACTATCTTGAAGATCATCTTGACATTGAGAATCTTGCAATACTTCTTATATTCATCACTGGTGTTAGAGTTGGCGAGGTAGTGGTGCTAAAGCACTCAGATTTCGAGGAGAATACTTTCCGTATTCGTCGAACGGCGACCAGATATAGAAACTCTGAGGGGCATTTTATCTGCGATGTGAAAGAGAATCCCAAAACGCAAGCGGGTATACGAACAGTGGTGATCCCCATGAATTATTTTTGGGTCGTCAATGCTGTTAAAGAGCTTAACCCGGATTCCGATTACATTTTTGTGAAAAATGGAAAATTGCTCACCACGCAAATGGTTCGCATGAGACTGGCCAGGTTGTGCGACAAGCTCGGGGTTTACCATAAATCTCCACACAAGATCAGAAAAACTTATGGGTCAATTTTGTTGGACAATCACGTTGATAACCGCTTTATTATTCAGCAAATGGGACATACGGATATTAGCTGTACGGAAACACACTATCACAGAAACAGAAAGACCATCGAGCAGAAGACGAGAATATTGAACGAGATACCGGAATTTCAGCACGGTTGATTACAATTGTAATCAAATGTAATCAAAAGAAATGTTCAAAAATCCTTTATTATGGGGGTGTCCATAAAACAGTTTTCCGGTTTAATGGTTCAGGCATGATTTTACGGTCATGCCTGAACCTCTTTCATCAGTTCATCCAGCGGGATATATCCAACCAGGTCATATTCGATATGGATTTCTTGGTGGCGTTTCCCGGTACTTTTGTCTGGCTTTCCAATATAGATAGCTTTTATCATTTCTCTTACATTGTAAGGTGTCAGTTCTTCGGCATCGGCATTCTTTTTTGCTTTCTGAATAAACTGTTCAAGGTTGTCAATTTTCTGTTCCTGTACTTCGATTTTTTGCTCCAGATCAAGGATTGTTGATTTTAATGCTTCCTGTTCTGATTCGTAGTTTTCACTCATCATTACAAACCGTTCATCAGTCATTTTCCCGGAAACATTATCCTCATAAATCCGGATAAACAGGGCATCCAGTTCTCTGACCCGTTTCTCTGATTTTGTCAGCTGCTTCCTTAATGATTTCAATACATCCGCGCTTTCCATCTGGAACTTCTTTTCCATCTGGGAACGGAAGTAATCCTCGTGGCAGGTCACACACTCCATAACCATGGACATGTGCTTCCATACCATCTGCTCCAAAGCCTTTTCACGAATGAAGTGAACGGAATCACATATTTCCGGACGCATCGAATTGGTAGAACAACGAAAATGGGCACCTTTGTTCGAGTCACCGTTTTTGCTTCGGTAATACATTTTCCTGCCACAGTCCATACAGTAAACCAGTCCGGAGAATAAACTTGTCTTTCCAGTTCTGTCTGCACGCTGACGATGCTTTCGCAGTTTCTGCACTTTATCGAACACTTCCTGTTCGATGATCGCTTCGTGCGTGCCATAAAATATTTTCTGGTTTTCCGGAGCATTGCTGTGTTTTGTCTTATCCCACAGGGAATTGGTATAAGTTTTGAAATTAACCGTACATCCCGTGTAATCCCTGCGTTCCAAAATCGTCACGACTGTAGCAGAATACCAATGATATGGAAGCGTGTCTGCTTTCGCCGGTGGGTTCCGACCTTCTTTACGGTGGTAAGCAGTCGGCGTCAGGATTTTTCTGGCAGTCAGTTCTGTTGCGATCTGTCCCGGTCCGCGGCCTTCCATCGCCATGGTAAAGATGAACTTCACGATCTCCGCGGCTTCTTCATCAATAATCCATTGCTTGGGATTATCCGGATCTTTTTTATAAC
>JAJQID010000022.1 GCA_021199405.1 Lachnospiraceae bacterium | reverse complement strand
GTTGCCACTGACCGTTGCGCCCGCTGAATAGCCCCAGGCACCATAGGAGAATGTTATTGCGCCGCCGTCATAGCTCATTTCAGAAAGCTCCGCCAGTCTCGTCACACTGAATGTTACGGAATTCGGAAAATATGTATTAAATATATAAAAATAATACGTTCCTGCCGTAAGTTCCACTGCCCATTCTTTATTCTGGCAGTAGACACTTGCAATCCGCGACTGGTCAGAATCATAGGTTCTGAAATATACATAACTTCCGGCATCAACGGAGATCAGGTATGTGCCATCTTCCTCCACAACAAACTGATATGCCGACGGTATACCGCTTTCCCAGGAAATAATCTCTCCACTACTCAGAACTGGAGCCTCCTCCAGACTGACAACTGAATAAGGCGCCGTCACGGAGCAGTCATCCGTATAAAATTCATACAGATAATCTCCCATCGGCTGCTTCCCGGAGGAATCATAACTCCAGGAGTCTCCATCCGCCGTCACAGTTTTGTAGGATAATCCATACATATACCAGTTGTCGTCATACATTGTGCAATCCACACTGGTTCCGTCTTCAAGATACAGTCTCAGTGTGACGCTCCTGGCTCCATAAAAATAATAATCAACGCCATAATACAGTGTCGAGGCAGGATACTCTGTGATTTCAATACTGATCAGACCAGCACTGGCGGAAAGCGTCAGATCAAAGTCGTCATAGCAGCTTGCCTTCAGATAATAAACTCCCGTGTACTCTGCGGTGAAATATGTATAGGATCTACCGTCACTTGTTGAGACGACATTGCTCACCTGATTATAACTTTCATCCCACACCCTGAGAGTTCCGTAAGAGGAAGCAGCTACTTTATAAACCTTCCCCTGCTCTACGTTCAGCCTGATATAATGCCCTTCCGCAGACCAGCCATAATCGCTGCCTTCCCCTGACAGACTGGGAAGAGTATCTCCTTCTCCCATTTCCAGACTGATCTCATCCGGAGATAAAACAGCATAAGGAATCGATGCGTAAGCCGTTCCATTCACATATATCACAAACTGATACTCACCCACTGGCTGATAACCTGTACCGTCATAAGTAATATAATCCCCGTCAGCTGTCAGACTTTCATAACTCATACCATAATCATACCAAGTGTTATCCCAAAGCGTACAATCCACACTGGTTCCATCTTCAAACGTCAGCCTGAAGGTTGCATTCATTGGATAAATATACCCCTGATCCAGGCCATAATAGTATGTAGTCCTGGGTGATTCCAAAATTTCAACACTCGATACACCAAGGATTGATGTCATAGACAAATCAAAGTCATTGTAGCAGCTCACCTTCAGGTAATAAATTCCTGTATAATCCGCCGTGAAAGTGAAATTGGAGGTCCAGGAAGAGTTAATACTGCTGTACTCCTGATCCCACAGTCTGAACAGGCCGTAGGAAGTGGTAGCCACTTTATAAGTTACCCCTTCCTCTACCTGAAGTTTCAGATAATTTCCATCCGCAGACCATCCATAATTCAGACCATCCCCAGACAGGTCGGAAAATGTGCCATTTTCCGCCAGTTCCAGACTTATCTCATCTGCAGAAACAATCGAATATGGAATCGTAACGTCATATTCAACTCCATTTATATAAATGTCAAACCGATAATCACCTATTGGTTGATAACCATTTTCATCATAGGTGATGCCATTTCCATCCACCGTCAGGTTTGTCCAACTTATGCTATACTCATCACTGGAAGAGATCGAATGTGTTATACTCGAACCATCTGAAAAATTAAACTGGAACTCTGCATAAGCTGGGAAAATATCTCCATCGTCGAGCCCATAATAATAAACAGTTCTCGGTTCTGTCACGACATCCACACTCACCGGTAAATCCACAGATGTCAGCATCAGATCAAAATTCTCAGAAGCAGATGCCCATAAATAATAATAGCCTGTCGTTTCCGCCGCAAACGTCCATGAAGTACCATAAAGATCTACAACGCTTTCGTATTCATTTGTCCAAATTCTATAATTTCCATCTACACTTGAAGATACTGTGTACGATTTACCGGCCTCGACCGCCATTTTTATATAGTATCCATTGGAATCTGTATTCCCGGTGAGCCCGGTTAAATTGGAATTCTCAGCCAGTTCAAGTTCAATTTCGTCCAAAGACATTATTGTATATGGTATTACAGTACGCTCTTCTCCGCCTATATAAATAACAAATTCATATTCTCCTACCGGCAGATAGCCCTTATCATCGCGCGTAATCGAACTTCCATCAGCCATTCGGCTTTCAAAAGTCAAATCATATATATTTGCAGTGCTGCTCCAAGGAGTACATTCTATGGAAGTTCCATCTTCGAGCGTAAGAAGAAATTCTGCACCTGTTAATGAAACATAACTATTCAGAGCATAACAGTATTCTGTCTGAGGGTATGTAAGAATCTCAACATTTTCTACATTCAGCTTAAGCATCATTGACAGACTATAATCACTGCGACAGCTTAATTTTAAATAATAAATTCCCGTATAATCTGCAGTAAATGTGAAGTTCGTATCCCATGCGCTTATAATATTATTCTCTTTATCTACTAATCTGAATAAGCCATATGAACTGGATATCAGTTCATATACCTTTCCTTCCTCCACCTGAAGCTTAATATAATTTCCCACAACATACCATTTCGGACTTGCTCCTCCAGCCAAATCTGTGAGTTTTTCCCCTTCATTCATTTCCAAACTCACATTGTCCAAGGACAATACCGTATATGGTATCGTAGCATACTCTACTCCATTGCAACTAATAACAAAAGAATAATCTCCAACTGGCTGATACCCCAATGAATCATAAGAGATATCCTCTCCCTCTGCTGTCACACTGGAAAAAGCCAGATTATATTCCTCCCATATATCATCCGCCACCGTACATTCCACACTGCTTCCGTCAGTAAATGTGACTAAAAAATCTGCAGCATATGGATAGATATAATTTTCATCAAGAGCATAATAATATGTTAATTCAGAGTCATATACAACTTCTACACTTTCTACTGTAGGAATTAATATCATGGACAGATCAAAATCATTCTCACAGCTTATTTTCAGATAATATGTCCCCGTATAATCTGCTGTGAAGTTCTGTTTATATCCCCATTCATAATCCACCTCACCACACTCTTCATCCCATAGTACGAACAGGCTATAAGAAGAGGAAGTCAATTTATAAGTCTGTCCTTCTTCTACCTGAAGCTTCAGATAATTTCCATCTGCGCCCCAGCCATAATCACTGCCATCTCCTGATAAACCTGTAAGCGTATCACCTTCTCCTATTTCCAGACTGATATCATCCGGGGACAAAACTGTATATGGAATTGTCGCATAAGCACTCTCACTCACATAAATCACAAACTGGTACTCGCCTGCCGGTTGGTAACCCATGTCATCATAGGTAATATAATCGCCATTGGCCATCATATTCCCATAGCTCATGTCATATTCATACCACGTGTTATCCCAAATTGAGCACTCCACACTAGTCCCATCTTCAAATGTCAGCAGGAATACAGCATCATCCGGAGATATATACCCCTGATCAAGGCCATAATAAAAAACATATCCTTGCTCTGACACGACTTCTACGCTCACTGGCAAATCTACAGTTGTCAGCGCCAGATCAAAATCATCCTCACAGCTTATTTTCAGATAATATGTTCCCCCATATTCTGCCGTAAAGCAAAAGCTAGAACACCATTCAGAGGATACCTCACTATATCCATCATTCCACAGTCTGAACAGGCCATAGGAAGAAGAAGTCACTCTATAAGTCTTTCCTTCTTCCACCTGAAGCTTCAGATAATTTCCATTTGCACCCCAGCCATACTCAAGACCATCCCCAGACAGACCGAAAAGTGTACCGTCTTCCTCTAATTCCAAACTTATCTCATCTGCAGAAACAACCGAATATGGTATCGTAACATATTCAATTTTATCTATATAAACGACAAACTGATAGCTGCCTATTGGTTGATAACCATTCTCATCATATGCGATGCCACCACCATCCGCGGTCTGGCTTGCGTAACTTATTTCATACTCACTACTGGTATAGAACGTATGTGTCATACCTGATCCGTCTGAGAAATTAAACAGATACTCCGCATCATATGGACAAATATACCCCTCATCAATCCCATAATAATAAACAGCTCTCGGTTCTGTCACAACATCCACACTCACTGGCAAATTAACAGATGTCAGTGTCAGGTCAAAATCATCTTCACAGCTGATTTTCAGATAATATGTCCCATCATATTCTGCCGTAAAGTAAAAATCATAACACCATTCAGAGGATACCTCGCTATATACATTATTCCACAGCCTGAACAGGCCATAGGAAGAAGAAGTCACCCTATACGTCTGTCCTTCTTCTACCAGAAGCTTCAAATAGTTTCCATCTGCAGACCAGCCATAATCACTGCCATCTCCGGCCAAACCGGAAAGCGTTTCACCTTCTCCCATTTCCAGACTGATATTATCCAGCGACACAATAGTAATTGGAACTGACGTATAAGCAGTATCACTGACATATACCACAAACTGATACTCGCCCTCTGGCTGATATCCATTTTCATCTCTGGTGATGTAACCACCGTCAGCCGTTCTGACTCCATAAGTCATACCATATTCAATCCATGTGTCATCAAAGAGTGAACAATCGATAGTGGAACCATCCTCAAACGTCAGACGGAAGGTTGCGCCATCCATAGAAATATCGCCCTGACCAATGGCATAATAATAAACAGTCCTGAAAAGGTTAAGCACCTCCACACTGGTTAACACAGGGACAGATTCCATTATAAGATCAAAATCATCACGACTGCTTATTCTCAGGTAATATATTCCCCCATATTCAGCTGTAAATACAATACCAGAGGACCAGACGCTGCTAACTGTGTTGCACTCCTGATCCCATAATTCGAGCAGACCATAAGAACAGGAAGAAGTCACTTTATATGTCAGTCCTTCCTCCACCTGAAGCTTTACATATTGCCCTTCTGCCCACCATCCATAATCATCACCATCTCCTGACAGCCCGGAAAGCGTATCACCTTCTTTTAGTTCCAGATCAATGTCTTCCAGTGCCTTAACGGTATAAGGAATTGTCACGCAAGCATTTTCGCCCGCATATATCATAAAATAGTACTCACCTGCCGGTTGACAGCCCATATCATCATAGGTTATATAATCACCATCCGGCGTCCTGTATTCATAATTCATACCATATTCGCACCACGTCTCATCCCCAAGCGAGCACTCTACGCTTGTTCCATCTTCAAACGTCAAAAGGAATTCAGCGTTATACGGATATATGTATCCCTCATCAATGCCGTAATAGTAAATTGTCCTTGGTTCCGATACGGTATCTACGCTCACTGGTAAATTCACAGATGTCAGTGTCAGATCAAAATCCTCAGGCACAGATACCCATAAATAATAACAGCCCGATGTCATTGTCGTGAAAGTCCAAGATGAACCATAAAAATTCACAACACATTCATACTCATCCGTCAAAATTCTGTAATTTCCGTATGCAGTCGATGATAATGTATATGACCTGCCAGCCTCCACAGACATTCTTATAAAGTATCCATTGGAATCTTCACTTCCAGTAAGTCCATATAACCCGAATCCTTCTGCCAAGTCAAACTCAATTTCATCCAAAGCCAAAACCTTATAGGGTATTACAGCGCACTCCACTCCGTTACAGCTGATTACAAACTGGTACTCACCAACCGGCTGATAACCCATGTCATCATAGGTAATGTAATTTCCATCAGTTGCTCTGCTTTCATAATAATATAAGCTATATTCATTCCAAGTATCGTCCCAAGGTGAGCACTCCATACTGGTTCCGTCTTCAAATGTCAACAGGAAAGTTGCACCATCCAGAGATTTATATCCCTCATCAAGACCATAATAATAAATTGTTCTTGGCTCTGTTACAATTTCCACGCTCACCGGTAAATCCACAGAAGTTAACGTCAGATCAAAATCTCCATAAACGTATGCATGTAAATAATAATAACCTGTCTCTTCTGCTGTGAACGTCCAGAAAGTACCATAAAAATCTACAACGGTTTCATATTCATTTGTCCAAATTTTATAATCTCCATCAGATGTTGATGTTAATGTATATAATTTACCAGGCTCCACCGCCATCTTTATATAGTATTTGTTATAACCTTCATTCCCAGTAAGTTCATATACTCCAGATCCATCAACTAATTCAAGTTCAATATCATCCGGTGATATTACGCTATAAGGTATAGACAGATATTCAACACCATCGGCATAAATGACAAACTCGTAATTCCCCACCGGCTGATAACCCGCATCGTCATAGTCAATGTTGCCATCAGCTGAGCACGCATAATAAATACCATACGTATCCCATATCTCATACCATGTATCATCCCAGGCAGTGCACTGTGTACTGCTGCCATCCGAAAATGTGTATGAAAATACCGCATCACCCAAGTAAATAAGCCCATCATCAATGCCATAATAGAACGTCGTAATGGGATCGGTCACCACCTCAATACTCTCCAGTGTAACCTCTCCGGTCTCTTCCTCCCCAACTGTCGTCAGAAGTGTTCCAGCCTGGCTCTCAGTTACCTCTGTTTTCCCACTTTCATCTGTGACATTCTCACTGGAGGTGTCATCTTCACTCACTTCGCTGATCTCACCCTCCGTGACCGTCTCCCCCGCGGCTTCTGTTTCCGTTCCCGCAACAGTTTCTTTCTCCAATGTATCCGAATTAGGCTCAGTATCTTCTGTAACTGATTCACCGCCTTCAGGCGAAGTCTCCTCATCAGACGTCCCAATGTTCCCCGCCTCTGCGGTTTCATCATTCACTGTCGCATCTCCTGCGGCTTCCTCTTCTGCTTCGGTGACAATTTCCTCAGAAGTCTCTTCCTCTGCTCCAACGGCAGCTCCCTCTGAGCTCTCCTCTTCTGCTCCAGCGACAATCTCCCCAGGAAGTTCCTCTTCAGCCTCAAGAACAGCCTCTTCAGCAGTTTCCCCCTCTGTCTCGACGGCCTCTTCTTCTGAGATCTCCTCCTCAGTTTCAGCAACAGTTCCCTCTTCCGGAATCTCCGCTTCTATTTCCGACACAGCTTCCTCTGTCGCAGTTTCTCCAACTTCTTCTTTTACTACAACAGCTTCTTCCGTATCAATCACTGTAGCTTCCGTCAGCGTCAGAGCAGCCTCATCATTGTTTTCCGCTGCTTCTTCGGTCTCCAATCCGGTCTCCTGACCAACCTCCTCCACTGAAATATCATCCACGCTGCTCGCGTAGATTGTCTGCCCGCCTGTTGGCAAAAAACTCGATACCAACATGCAGAGTGCCATGAACATGGCAAGCTTCTGTTTCCATTTTCGCCTCATAATATGCTCTCCTTGTCTTTTTTATTTATTTGAAATGGGATTCCTTTTCAATACTCCTGCTGCTGATCCCATCAAAATAAAAATAATCGGCGCGGCACTGGCCTGCTGATAGCCAAAAAAATCATTCACCACATACGCCGCCACGCACAGACCCACCGCCGGTACAAACGGCGATACCTCTTTCCTTTCGGACGCTTTCAGGCACTCCCGAATTGAAAAAATAAATATCATCAGATATGCCGTTCCGCCCACAAGCCCCATGCAGAGCCACTGGTTCAGCCACTCATTATGGGCATTGGCCAGAATAGTACTTCCCCAGGTATTGACCAGTATTTCACTGTATTCTGCGTTACTGTACGCATACCAGGCGAAACAGTCCTGTCCAATTCCAAAAAGCTTTTGCCGCAGCGGAAGCTCCGCAATCATTCTGACTGTCAGCTTCCAGGTGCCTCCCCTGTAGTCTCCCCAGGAATCATCAAATAAAAAATAGCTGTTTGTAATGGAAAATCCAAACCATCTTTCCAGAATTCCTGCTGTATTTAACACAATCAACAAAATACAGGAAATGATCACCACTGCAGTGATTCCAAGAATAAGCCGCCGCAGAGCAAACACCCTCTGTTTCAGAATTTCCCTTCCATTTTGCTGACGCCAAAGACTGTATCCTGTCGCAAGCATTGCCAGAGCTAAGCCTGCCGCCGCGATTCTCATATTCAAAAATATACAGGAAAGGCTGCGTAATTCTCTGACCGCATCAGAAAAAGCCATTCTTAAACCGCTCATCAAAAAGCAGGACACAAACCATCCGTCAAGCAGCAGACAGAATTTCACCATTTTCTCACGGCTTCCAAGGCTCAGCAACAATATGATATAAAATACAATAAACAGGGCAGCATACACACTGTCCGTATTCATCGTTGCAAGACAGCAAAATGACAGAAGCACGTAAACGCCAGAAGCCAGAAGCTCTCTTTTTTCACAGGTTTTCCAGAAAAAATATACCCCCAGCGGAAACGCTGTGCAGACATATCCCGCAAACCAGGTTCTGTTCCCCAGTGTGGACAGATAATCCCTGACTGTCTCATCAGGCATTCCATCGTAAAGCCGCAGCAGATCAAATCCATAACGCTGCAACAACGCTATCAGAAAACTGCAGGCCGACCCGATACCATGGAAAATCACCAAAGGTCTGATCAACGGCGTCTTTAAGAAGAAAGAAAAATACAGAAAAGCAAACAGCAGCTGCGCCACCAGCCCCATGTACCACCCCTCTGTACCCATCCATGCGGCCAGCCCGTTTTCACAGGTCCAGAGTGTCACAAGAGATAACAGTAGGTATGCCCCCGCTGCCTTATCAGACAGTAATCCGCCTGAAAAAACCAATTTCAGTGTACTGCCCCGGGAACGGACAGCGCTTGCCGCACCACAAACCAGCATTACAATCAGAAAAAGGATCGTGACATACAGAAAAAACTTCCATTTTCCAAACGCCACGCTGTAATACCCATTTTCAAGGTACAGCGGATAAACCAGCAAAACAGCAAATAAATATATCAGAATGGTATAATCCCGGAGTTTTGTCAGAATATTCTTTTCAGGATGTCTATGAACCACAGACCTTCTGTTTTTGTTTCCCACCCCAACCTTATCCTTCCTTTTCCAGCACTGCCCTGCATTCCTTCCTGCAGCAGGCAATCCCGTATTTCAGGATTGTGCTCATGCCGTCTGACCGCAGCTCTGCCGCATAATTCCGGTCGTTGATCTGTTTTAACGCCTTCTCGCATTCGGCTTCAAATTTCCCGTTCTCCGCGTATTTCACCTCAAGGACAATCCCGATTTCTTCATCCTCAATTTCTATGGCAATATCATAATAACCATCTCCCGATTCCCTGTTCGACGTTACTCCCCAACTGCCCTTAAATCCAAGAATCCCCAGCAAAATCCCATGATAAAAGCTTTCCTTAAATTCCTTTTTAATCGCCGTATCCCGAATACTGATGGTATTTTTCAGAAATTCGGTAAAGTGCTTTTCAACTTCTCCAACGTCTCCATCCTTCAACGCCTTACAGAAGGCGTCCACCGCCTCCCCGTCCCCGGAAATTTTTTCCTGAAACAATCCCAAAATGGAATCACTGAAAATATTGCGTACTTCAGTATTCGGAATGGTCAGCCGCACAAGGTTTCCCATCGGCGTCTCGCTTTGCGTCAGGTAACCTGTGGCATACAACAGACTCCACATATTTTCAATGCTGTCGTACATTGTATTATACGTCAACTGCTCCTCAATCTTTTTCTGAACGGTTTCCCCGGAGATCAGGCGCTCAATCTCTGCTTTAGTCACACCATTCTCCATCTTTTGTATAAACTTCCGGACCTCCTCATTGCTGCTGGAATTTGCCCAGTAGCTTTTCGGGACTTTGTTAGGGTTCGTCAGCAGCTGATCACACCAGTTAATCACATCCCACGGATTATAAACGCCCGCACTGCCAATTCTATACCCGTCATACCATTCTTTTGTCAGATCATAATAATCAGAGAATCCATAATACCCCAGCATCTGAACGACTTCTTCATCAGTAAAGCCAAACTGCTCATCGCACCTTGCATCCAGCATCGTATACATTTTTGGATTGTTCAGACCCGTGAAGATGCTTTCCTTCGCCACCCTCAAACAGCCGGTCATCACCGCAAATTCCAGATTGGAATTTGATTTAAGTGCCTCATCAAAAAGGCTGCGAATGACACCAACCATCTCCGCATAATAATCATACTGGTTTGCCTTTGCAAGAGGCACATCATACTCATCAATCAAAATGATCACCTTATGATCATAATATTTCCGAAGCAATTCCGACATCAGCTTCAGACTCCCAAATAATGTACCATCGTTCATCTGCCTGTCAAGGAGCAGTTCATAATCCTTCCTGTCCCATTGCGAGAATTTATCACTGTCAAGCAAAGTTCTCAATTTTCTGGCTTCCTCATTTATTACCCTGATAAGCAGACTACGGGCTGTTTCAAAGCAATTAGCTCCCACATTTTTCAATGTAATGGAAATCACAGGAAACTTCCCCATATATTTTTCACAAAAGGCAGTCTCCTTCGAAATTGCCAGCCCGTCAAAAAGGCTTCCATCCGCCCCTATTTCAAAAAAACTCCTGAGCATGCTCATATTCAGGCTCTTGCCGAACCGGCGCGGGCGCGTGAAAAGATTTACTTCCCCCCAGTTTTCAAGAAGCTCTTTGATCATGCTGGTTTTATCCACATAATAAAAATCATTCGTCCGCAGCTTCGCAAAATCTTCTATGCCGATTGGCAGCTTCTTTTTGCCCATTCTTTCCACTCCAATATCCTCTGAAAACAAATAAACTACTATTTTGAGTTTACTCCACAGCAATTTTGATGTCAACAGCTTCCGGCAAAATGTTTACAAAGCCATTCTGATATTCCTGATATTGAAATTCTTTCTCTTACAGTAAATTGACAGATATTTCCGGAACATGTATACTCGTATTAATTAAGCCATATGCCTATCTCGACTAATTTTCCTGCACATTATAAATGCCAGGGAGGAACGGTCATTGCCAGAAAATGGAATAACGACAGATTTTACCGTGTTATGGGAGGACACTCCTGTCGCCGAAATTCATATAAAGAAAGGAAATTCACAAATCATTAAGCTGATACCGGATGGTATTATGTAGCCATTTTGCGACCCGCGTCAGGATATCCTTCGGGTTTTCGATTTCCTGGAAAGCCGCTGCTACGAGAGCGGGAGGGCAGACTTGCCGGAAATCCTGAAGCAGGCAAATCTTACGGAAAACAATCCATGGGAATGGATAAAAATCACGCATGGACTGACATGGGACGATTTCTGGTGGATCAGATTCCCTGGTGAAAACATAAAATGGGAGGATGTGAAAATAAGATGAAAAATTTCAGGTTAAGCCCACAGGCAATGGTAATGATTGCCGGGAGTTCCAAAGGAACACAGCCAAAATATTATGAGGACGGCTATTGGTACAAATCTAATATTAATGGATACGAAGGATTGGCTGAACATCTGGCAACGACGGTTTTATCACATTCCAACGTCTCTTATTACATCCCCTATGAACAGTATAAGATCAATGGAAAGGATGGCTGCCGTTCAAAAAACTTCCTGAATGATGGGGAAACCTTTCTGAGTTTTGAAAGGCTGTTCCAGGCAGAAACCGGGATGTCGCTTGCCAACCATATCATGACGATGCAGGAAATCGGCGACAAGATAAAGTTTGTCAAAGATTTCATGATGGATTCTTTGAAAATAAATATCAGTGATTATCTGTCCAAAACATTAAGTTTGGATGCCTTGCTTCTTAATTCAGACAGGCACTTTAACAACCTCGGGATCGTGGCAAACCTAAATACAGGCGAATACCGATGTGCCCCAGTCTTTGACAATGGGGACAGTTTGTTGAGCAGTTTTGCGAAATACCCTCCGGATGTGCCGGTTGAAGAAAACATGGAAAATGTTGTTGGATGTCCATTTTCTGCCAGTCTATATGCACAGGCGAAGGCAGCCGGGATTTCCTTAAAACTGGACTATACCGGCCTTATGGCAGATTTAGAAAGAGAGCCTGAAACAAGAGCATTGACAGTTTTGAAAAAACAATTGGACACTTACCGGAAAATAATACCGGACATGAGTGTGAAAAGATAACAGCGTAAGCAGGATGTAGTAATAGAAGAAAATGACCTGGTAATACCATACTTGTGAAGTTTTGTCATTATACTTGTGGTATAAAGGGGCTCAATTTGAGCCCCTTTGATATCTTTAGGTTAATTATAAAGTCCGCTGAAGCAAACGGCTATTTTATCTATTCTGTTGTTTCAATTATTCAAGAGCCTCCAGTTCTTTTATACTCTCTATAAAATGCTGTTCAACAGGGGAAAGCAGTTCATCCTGCTTCTTCTGATATTTTGCATATTCTTCATGGGCTTTCTGAATTGCCTGCTGATGGGTAACTCGTCCTTTTTCAGTCAGTATATCCCGCCTTGTCATTTTCAGATAATCATCAATCGTTTCCAGCCAGTCTTTCATATACATAGGT
>JAJQID010000118.1 GCA_021199405.1 Lachnospiraceae bacterium | reverse complement strand
ATATCCTCCTCCTTCAGCTGTTCGCAGTTAACCGGCAGCGTCCGGGCATGGTACTTTTCCTCCATCTGATCCGCCAGCGCCTTCGTCTCCTCACTGTAGGGCTTCGCGGAATTCAGTAAAATCAAAAAGGGCTTTCCCTCTTTGGAAAGAATGCTGATGGTCTTTTCCTCCGCCTGCTCGTATGCCTCTCTGGGTAGCTCGGAAAAGCTTCCGTCGGTGGTGATCATCAGCCCCACCGTGGCGTGATCCTCAATCACCTTGGTGGTGCCGATCTGGGCTGCTTTGGTAAAGGGAATTTCCTCCGGATACCAGGGCGTATGCACCATTCGCTCCTGTCCTTCCTCCATGTGCCCCGCGGCGCCCTCCACCATATAGCCTACGCAGTCGATGAGCCGTACCTTCACCGGCACATTTCCATCCAGCATAATGTCGGCAGCCTCCTTGGGGATAAATTTGGGCTCTGTGGTTGTGATGGTTCTGCCGCCGCTGGACTGGGGCAGTTCATCGGTCAGGCGCACCGCCTCATGAGGGTCTGTCAGATTCGGCAGAATGCAGATATCCGCGAACCGCTTGATAAAGGTACTCTTCCCCGTACGCACCGGCCCCACCACCCCGATATACAGCTGTCCATCGGTGCGCTCCTTCATATCCTGATACATATTGTATGTATGGCCAATTTCCAATGTCTCGTCCTCCGGTCTGATACTGATATATGTATATGCCGGAGAAAGAAAAAAATGCTTTTTCAATGTTACTATTCCTTTTCAGTTGGCTGTGAATAGTAACTTTTCAATGTGTGGAAAAAGGAGAATACCTGGCGGCCAGCACCTCCGCCGCCCGCATGCCATCCACTGCCGCGCTCATGATGCCTCCGGCGTAGCCGGCGCCCTCGCCGCAGGGATAAAGACCGGAGACAGCCACAGATTCCAGTGTATCTCCTCTTAAGATACGCACCGGAGAGGAGGTTCGGCTCTCCACGCCGCACAGCAGGGCGTCTTCCCCTCCAAAACCGGGAATAATTTTGTCAAAATGCTCCATACCCTCTGTGAAAGCTGTATTTAATTCCGGCGGCAGGATTTGAGTTAAATCCGCGCGGGCGGCCTTTCCTTTCATATATTGATCCGGGGACTCACCGTTATCTTCCCGCAAAGATGATTTTTCACACTTCTCTTCGACTGACAGCACCCGGAAAGCTTCTCTTTGAAAAGTCTCATTTGGGACATGAGCGGCATTTTCTCTGGTGTTTCCGGTCACACTTTCATAAAAATCCCCGTATCGCTCCACCGGAACAGCGCCCTGTCCCAACTCGAAGGTCCTCTTCTCCAGTTCTCTCTGAAAACGCATCCCCGCCAAAGCGTCCTGCCCGTCGTAATCCTTCTCACTGACCGTCACAATCACGGCGCTGTTGGCAAATCTGCCCGCCCGGCTGTGAAAGCTCATACCGTTGACAGCGGTATATCCCGGCTCTGAGGAGGCGTTGACCACATAACCGCCGGGACACATGCAAAAGCTGTACACACCCCGGCCTGAGGAAGTACGGGCCGTCAGCTTATAGGGTGCCGCTCCCAGAGGCTCAAGCTCCTCCACACCATACTGACTTTCATTGATCAGCTTCTGTGGGTGAATCACACGAAAGCCCACCGCGAAGGGCTTAGGCTCCATGGGAATCTTTTTCTGAAATAAGAGAGAAAAGGTATCCCTGGCGCTATGTCCCAGGGCGAGAACCAGAGAGGAACAGACAAGACGCTCCTTTCCGTTGATTTCCACTCCGCCGACCTGACCAATGGCCTCCATGGGCTCCCCATCATCCTTCCATAACGGATTGTTGTCAACCCTCTCTTCAATGAATATATCTGTCACACAGCTCTCAAAGCGCACCTGTCCTCCCCAGGCAAGGATTCTCTCCCGCATGTTTTTTACCACATGAAAAAGAATATCCGTCCCAATATGGGGTTTTGCCTCATACAGAATTTCCTCCGGCGCCCCGTTTTCCACAAAAATCTCCAATACCTTCCGGCTGCGTCCTCCCTGATCCCGAATCGTGGTATTTAATTTCCCATCAGAAAAGGTACCGGCGCCGCCCTCGCCAAATTGTACATTGGAGGAGGGATTTAACATCCCGGTTTTCCAGAATTTCTCCACCGCCTCTTTTCTGGAATCCACATCCTGCCCCCGCTCCAGAATAACAGGACGATATCCCGCCTTTGCCAAGAGATATCCGCAAAAAAGTCCGGCCGGTCCCATCCCTGCAATCACGATGGGTGCTGTCAGCCTTTCCTTCCCCGCCTCCGGGAAATGATAAATATCCTTCTTCACAATCTCCGCCTGCTTGCAACGGCTGTTTTTTAAGACTGAACGCTCCCCCTCCACTGTCACATCCACAGTGCAGCTGTACACAATGTGGGGCTTTTTTCTGGCATCCACCGACCGCCTGACAAGCTCAAGCTTTTTGATTTTTCCGGGCTGTATCCGCAAAAGCCCGGCGCATTTATTGATAAGGTCTTCCTCAGAATATGTCAGAGGAAGCTTCACCTGTGTCAGTCGAAGCATGGGATTCCTCCATTATTTTATTTCGGACTGCGCTCCTCGCCGCTCCAATCCCGCTGATCCACGCCCAGTGCAGATTGTAGCCGCCGCAAATTCCGTCCACATCCAGCAACTCCCCCACCACATAAATCTG
>JAJQID010000265.1 GCA_021199405.1 Lachnospiraceae bacterium | reverse complement strand
TATTTTTTCCGTTCCGCCAGCTCCTCATACAAAACGCAGTACGTATGGTAGCGCTCCGGACAGATTTTTCCCTCTGCCAGCGCGTTTTTTACTCCGCAGACTGGTTCATGGGTATGGGTACAGCCATTGAATTTGCAGTCCTTTATAAAGGGAGTAAATTCACTGTAATAAGCCGCCAGCTCCTCCTTTTCCAGGTCAAACAGTTCAAGAGAGCCAAAACCCGGCGTGTCCAGAAGGTAGCTGTCACCGTCCATGGGAATGATCTGGGAATGCCTGGTAGTATGCCGTCCCCGCTTCAGCTTCTCACTGACCTCGCCGGTCTCCATGCGTGTTTCCCCCTGGAGACGATTGATCATGGTAGACTTTCCCACTCCGCTGGGTCCCGCCAGAGCCGTGGTCTTTCCCTTCAGATACGGAAGCAGACTGGCCATATCCGGATCTGTTCCTGCGCTGATGCACAACACAGGATAACCAGCCGCTTCATAAACCCGGGCCAGTCCTTCCCCCTCCTTTTTTTTATCCAGGTCAGACTTATTAAAGCACAGAATCACGGAAAGATGCTGCTGTTCCATATGGATCAGCATCCGATCCAGCAGATTCAGACTGATCCGGGGAGAGTTTACGCAGAAAACCAGCAACACCTGATCCACGTTGGCTACCGCCGGCCGCACCAGACAGCTTTTCCTTGGCAATATCTGCTCAATATTGCCAGCAGCATCCTTTTCAGAAAGAATCTGTATGATCACATCATCTCCCACCAGAGGCTTGATCTGATCATTGCGGAAAATTCCCTTCGCCCTGCACTCATATATGCCTTTTTCAGGTACGTAAACATAATAAAATCCGCCCACGCCTCTGGTGATTTTTCCCTGATTATTCTCCGGCATAATTCATTTCCTTACCCTTATTCATCTGCCTTCATTCCTCTGTAAAAGTGACAGCCCGTTCAAAGCTGGCGGTTCTTTTCTCTGTCACCGCCGCGCTGGACTCTGTGGCCTCCGTCACCACCTCTTCATAGGTATAGGTCATGATAATCTTGCCTGAGGCTGAGGTAATACCGGAAATGCTGATACTTACCGGGAACTCGCTGACGCTGGCACTGTACAAGGTCTTGCCGCTGTCTGAAATCAGCGCAATCTGAACCGTGTCGCCGCTTTCATACTGAGGAGCTTCCTCCGCCGTAGGCGCCTCTATGCCTGCCTGATATCTGTAAGAGGTGGGCGTGGCGCCCAGACTGACTGTCACGTCCACCGTAGTGCCCCTTTCCACATAGGAGCCTTCGCCATACTGCTGTTCACAGACCAGATCCTCCTCAACAGAATCACTGTAGGTTTCACTGACTGTGCCAAGGGAAAGTCCCACAGCCGCCAGCTCTTCCTCACAATTTCCCAAAGGCAGACCAATCAGGTTGGGTACCCGCACAGTAGAATCATCAGAACCTGCACTGACCTTGATGGTCACTGCGGAACCCTTGGACACGGTTTGGCCGCCCTCCGGATTCTGACTGATCACGTATCCCTTTTCCACGGTATCACTATAGCCCTCTGAGGCAGACACGGTAAATCCCTGCTGCTGCAGCAGGGCCACTGCCTCATCCGTCGTCAGACCGGTCACATTCTCAATAACCACACCCTCCTTGCCTGCGCTGACAGTCAGAGTCACGGTATCCCCTGCATTCAGAATGGTTCCCACGGACACATCCGCACTGATCACAATTCCGGCACTGACAGAATCTGATTCCTCGTACTGCTTAGCCACCTCAAGGCCCAGCGCCCTGAGTCTTGCAGTTACGGTATCCACATCTTCTCCCACCACCGCGATCATAGTCACCTGTTCCGTTTCCTCCAATAACTCCTCCACAGTACTGCTGCCTCCCGGAATACTGCCCTCTGAGGTCTCAAAAAAACCCAGAATTTTAAAGATCATGAAAACAATCAGAAGCAGGATAACCAGACCCACAATGACAATCAGAACAAGGGTCACCCTTTCCGTTTTATTATCCTCCTCCTCTTCCATTTCCTCCTGTTCCAGCAGCTCCTGGGGAACTCTGCCTGTGCGCAGCTTCATAGTGCCGGTATGGCCGCTATGACCCATGGAACTGGTGCGGAAGCCGATACTCTCCTCCTCTTCTTCCTCCTCTTCTTCTTCCTCGAATTCTTCCTCTTCGTATTCCTCTTCTTCCCCGTACCCCGGTTCCACTGCAAATCTGGTTGCCCCGGTTTCATCCGGATTCACCACCTGTACAAAATCCTCGTCCGGATGAACCAGCGCCTTCTTTAAATCATCAATCAGCTCTCCCATGGACTGATATCTGCGGCTCACATTTTTCTGGCAGCATTTTAAAACAATCTGCTCCACACTGACCGGAATCTCTTCCACAAATTCCCGGGGACTGGGCATGGGCTCCTGAATATGCTTGATGGCGATCGCCACTGTGGTATCCCCGTCAAAGGGTACCCTGCCCGTCAGCATTTCAAATAAGGTAATCCCCAGAGAATAAACGTCGCTCTTCTCATCACTATAACCTCCTCTGGCCTGCTCCGGAGAGGTGTAATGGACGCTTCCCATCACATTGGAGGTAACCGTGTTGGAGGTGGCTGCCTTGGCAATGCCAAAATCCGTCACCTTCACCTTCCCTTCCCTGGAAATAATGATATTCTGCGGCTTAATATCCCTGTGGATAATAT
>JAJQID010000156.1 GCA_021199405.1 Lachnospiraceae bacterium | reverse complement strand
GTTTGTGCCAAGCATTCTGGAGGGAGCCGTTTATAAATTTGAGATCAAAGCCAAGGGCGGCCTGACCTATTTGAAATCCGATCCATATGCTTATTACAGCGAGCTTCGTCCCAATACTGCCTCTGTAGTCACGGATATCAGCCATTATCAGTGGGATGATGAGGAGTGGATTAAAAACCGGGCAAAGACTCAGAGTCCGGACAGTCCCATCAGCGTATATGAGGTATATCTGGGCTCTGTCGCCAGAGGAGAGAACAACGAATATCTGAATTATACTGTCCTTGCAGACAAGCTGATTGATTACGTAAAGGACCTGGGCTACACCCATGTGGAGCTGATGCCTGTCAGTGAGCACCCGCTGGACGCCAGCTGGGGCTATCAGGTGATTGGCTATTATTCCCCTACCAGCAGATATGGCAGGCCGGAGGATTTTGCGGCCTTTGTCAATAAGCTCCATAAGGCCGGCATTGGCGTGATTCTGGACTGGGTGCCTGCTCATTTTCCAAGGGACAGCTATGGTCTTTCCAATTTTGACGGGACCTGTCTGTATGAGCATTTTGATCCGAGAAAGGGTTCCCATCCTCACTGGGGGACACTGGTTTACAATTATGCAAGACCTCAGGTTTCCAATTATCTGATTGCCAATGCTCTGTACTGGATTGAAAACTATCACGTGGACGGCCTGAGAGTGGATGCGGTAGCCAGTATGCTTTACCTGGATTACGGCAGAGAGGACGGCGGCTGGATTCCCAATATTTACGGCGGCAAGGAAAATCTGGATGCGGTGGAGTTCTTTAAGCATACCAATTCTATCGTCCACAAGCGCAATCCCCATACGCTGATGATCGCGGAGGAATCTACTGCCTGGCCCATGGTGACCGGCAGAATGGAGGACGGCGGGTTAGGCTTTGACTATAAGTGGAATATGGGCTACATGAACGATTTTATCGACTATATTAAGGCTGATCCGTATTTTCGCTCCTACAAACATAATCAGCTGACCTTCTCCATGATGTACGCATACAGTGAGCAGTATATGCTGGCGTTCAGTCATGACGAGGCCGTACACGGCAAGGGCACTATGGTTGGCAAAATGCCAGGGGATGAGGACCAGCGGTTCGCGGCTCTGCGTATTACCTACGCTTACATGATGATGCATCCTGGCAAGAAGCTTTTATTCATGGGGCAGGATATCGGAGAGTATCAGGAGTTTTCCGAGCAGCGGGCTGTCAACCTTGACTTATTGCAGTATAAATATCATCTGGGCGTCAAGACCCTGATGAAGGATCTGAACGCTCTTTACAGGAGCAGCAGGGCACTCAATGAGCTGGACAATCATCCTGACGGCTTTGCCTGGACCAACTGCATCAGCTGGCAGGACTGCTACGTTGCCTTTGTGAGAAAGGGAGCGACCAATGATAAGGCGTTGTTTGTGGTTGCCAACTTCAGTGGTGTTGCCAGACAGATGACCGCGGGTGTTCCGTGGGCGGGAAAGTATAAGGAAATTATTAACACAGATGCCGTGAAATACGGTGGTGGCGGCAATGTGAACCCACGGGTGAAGAAGGCAAAGAAAGTAGCCTGGGACGATCAGCCCTATTCCATTAACCTGAATATCGCACCTCAGTCAGCGGCAATCTTTGAGGTGACGCCAGAGCCGGAAAAAACAGAAACGGAAAAGATGGAGCTGGAAAAAACGGCGGCGGCTTCGGAAAAAAGAGGCAGAAAAAAGACTGCGGAGGCGGAGGAAAAGCCTGCCACCTACACCAAAAAGGCGGTTCCCAAAAAGAAAAAGCAGGCTTAAAATAATGTTTCATTTTTGAAGAAAACACGGGAGAGATATGATCAGCTTTCTGGATTTATATGAAACTTCATCTTTATTTTCAGTTGTCATGAATTTTCTCATGAAACTGATCACCGCGGCAATTACCTACGGCGTTGGCACAAAGCTGATTAAATTTGTGCGTAAGCAGCTGCGCAGACTGCTGGAAAGGCACAGCGCGGAGAAGGGCGTGATCACCTTTCTGGATTCCGCGGTCAATATTGGACTGTATGTGATCCTGATATTTACAATTCTGGAGATGTTTGGCTTTGATACGGCCAGCCTTCTGGCTGTGATTGCCTCCGCCAGTGTAGCTATTGGTCTGGCGTTGCAGGGTGCCTTTACCAACCTGGCAGGCGGTGTTCTGCTTCTTTTTCAGAAGCCTTTTCAGGTGGGAGACTATATTGTAGCCCATGGAGCAGGTCTGGAAGGAACAGTGGATGATATACAGATCTTCTATACTCATCTGCACACAGCGGACAATAAGATTGTGGTCATTCCCAACGGCACCATCAGTGACAACAGCATCACCAATGTGACAAAAGGGGCGAAACGCAGAGTGGATGTGGCGGTCAGCATTGCTTATGACGCTGATCTGAAAAAGGCGAAGGATGTCCTGATGAAAATGCTGGAGGATGACGAGGCAACCCTGAAGGAGGAGCCCATGTTAGTGGCGGTTACAGAGCTGGCTGACAGCGGTGTAAATCTGACGGTGCGTGCCTGGGTGAAGGGAGAGGACTATTGGGAAGCCTTCTGGCGGCTGACAGAGAATACGAAGCTGACGCTGGATGAAAACGGGATATCGATTCCTTTCCCACAGATGGATGTACATATGATTTCCACAGATTCTCCGACTGCTGTGAGTGCTGCTTTGCCGCAGGATGGCAAAAAACATTCCAAAAAATCCAGACCGGAGGCGTGACGGGGAGAACGCGAAAGAGGCAGACGTCAAAAATTGAATCAGGAGACCAGGCACTGGCTTACTGGAATGACTGGAAGCCGTGCCTGTTTTTTTGAGGAATAATTTAACAGTTTTATTACATCCTGATAGTATACTGATTTTCACAGCCTGAATTTTAAATTAGAAATTTTTGTCTGCCTTTTTAAAAAATGTACGGATAAAAGCTATACTTTGATGAAAAATTATGGTAAATTAAACAGTTGTGAGAGGTGGAATGCGGATGCGGATCCAAAAGAAGGGAAAAACGAATATTGTATCTGACCGTCTTTTTGTTATGGTTTTTTTTGATATTCTGTTCGTCGTTATCGCCTCTTTTATGGCAATTTATATCCGGTTTGAATTCAGTTTTAATTCGATTACACCGGAATTTCTGGAGCATTACGTTCGTCTGCTGCCTATAACTATTGTAACTACGATTGCTCTTTTTTTTCTTTTTAAGCTTTACAGCAGTGTGTGGGAATACGCGAGTACCAATGAACTGGTAAAGATTATCTGTGCGACCCTTTGTTCTGTAGCTTTACAGTTGATTGTTTCTTATGCGCTGCCATTGTATATGCCAAGAAGCTATCATGTTTTGTACTGGTTTATGCTTTTTGGACTGGTCAGTATATATCGTTTTGGCGGGCGAATCCTTAAGAGTTTCCATTCTGCAGGCACAGCGGACAAGCGTTCCATGAAGAACGTCATGCTGATTGGTGCGGGAGAGGCTGCTAATGCCATCATCCGGGAAGTGGAGATCAGCAGATATGTGAATATGAAGATTCAATGTCTGATTGACGATGATCCCTCCAGACAGGGAAAATATATGCGCGGTATTCCCATCGTGGGCGGCAGGAACAAAATCATTGATGCTGCGCAGCAATACCGGATTGATGAGATTATTTTTACCATTCCCTCCGCATCCGCACAGACGAAGAAGGAATTTCTGGAGATATGCAAGGAGAGTGGCTGCAAGGTTGTAACTTTGCCCGGCATGTATCAGTTGATCAACGAGGATGTGTCTATCGCAAAATTAAAGGATGTGGAGATCGAGGATCTGTTGGGACGGGAGCCTATTCAGATTAATGTGGAAGAGATTCTGGGGTATGTCAGCGGAAAAGTAGTGTTGGTCACCGGAGGCGGCGGTTCCATCGGCAGTGAGCTTTGCAGACAGGTCGCCGCTCACAATCCAAAGCAGCTGATTATTGTGGATATTTATGAAAATAACGCTTATGACATTCAGCAGGAACTGATCAGAAATTATCCGGAGCTGGATCTGAAAACGCTGATTGCCTCTGTAAGAAATACCGCCAGAATAGAAAATATCATGGAAACCTATCATCCTCAGATTGTCTATCATGCGGCGGCTCACAAGCATGTGCCGCTGATGGAGGACAGTCCCAGAGAAGCCATCAAAAATAACGTCATGGGCACGTACAAGACAGCCAGAGCTGCTGACAAATACGGCGTGGAAAAGTTTGTGCTGATCTCCACTGACAAGGCGGTCAACCCAACCAATGTGATGGGCGCCAGCAAGCGGCTGTGTGAAATGGTAGTGCAGATGATGAACGAAAAGTCGGAAACCAATTTCGTGGCGGTTCGTTTTGGCAACGTGCTGGGCAGCAACGGCAGCGTCATTCCTCTGTTCAAAAAACAAATAGAGGAGGGGGGTCCGGTGACGGTTACCCATCCGGATATCATCCGGTATTTTATGACTATCTCCGAGGCGGTATCGCTGGTGCTGCAGGCGGGCGCCTACGCGAAGGGCGGCGAAATCTTTGTGCTGGATATGGGAGAACCTGTGAAGATTCTGGATCTGGCGGAGAACCTGATTAAGCTGTCCGGACATCGTGTAGGGGAAGATATTGAAATTAAATTCACCGGCCTTCGTCCGGGGGAGAAGATGTATGAGGAACTTCTGATGAATGAGGAAGGCCTGCAGAAAACGGCCAATCAGAAGATTTACATTGGCAAGCCCATTGACTTTGACAGGGAGCAGTTTGAGAAGCAGTTGAAAGTACTGGATGCAGCCGCCAATGATGAGACAAGCGACATTCGTGCTGTCATTCAGTCAGTGGTGCCGACCTATCAATATCAGAAGAATCGAGGATAAAACATTGTTTTCAGCGTTAAAAACAAGTGAGATAGCCCCTTTTCCTTCAAAGGTATGGCTATCGTCGCCTACCATGCATGGTCCAGAGTTAGAATATGTAAAGGAAGCCTATGATACCAACTGGATGTCAACAGTGGGTGAGAATATTAATGAAGTAGAAAATCTGGCATGCCGGAAGATTGGCTGCCAGTATGCTGTGGCTCTTTCATGTGGAACAGCTGCCATGCATATGGCGGTGAAGCTGGCCGGGGTGAAACCGGGTGAGAAGATATTCTGTTCAGATATGACTTTTGATGCGACAGTGAATCCTGTAGTCTACGAGGGTGGAGTGCCGGTCTTTATTGATACGGAGTATGATACCTGGAATATGGATCCAGTTGCCCTGGAAAAAGCATTCACTCTTTATCCCCAGGTTCGTGTGGTGGTGGCAGCGCATTTGTATGGCACACCGGGAAGGCTTGATGAACTTCGTGCAATTTGCCGGGAGCATGGAGCGGTTTTGATAGAGGACGCTGCAGAATCTCTGGGGGCAACCTATAAGGGAATTCAGACAGGAAATTTCGGAGAGTATAATGCAATCAGCTTTAACGGTAATAAGATTATCACAGGTTCCAGCGGTGGCATGTATCTGACGAACAGCCTTGAGGATGCCAATAAGGTGAGAAAATGGTCCACCCAGTCCAGGGAGAACGCACCCTGGTATCAGCATGAGGAACTGGGTTACAATTATCGGATGAGCAATGTGATCGCCGGGGTTGTGCGGGGGCAGTTCCCATATTTGGAGGAGCATATTGCGCAGAAAAAGGCAATTTATTACAGATATCAGGAAGGATTTCAGGGGCTTCCTGTGCAGATGAATCCCTTTGATGGGGGAAATTCTGAGCCTAATTATTGGCTCTCCTGTCTTTTGATCGACGAGGCAGCTATGTGCCAGCAGGTCAGAGGAGAGCAGGAAGCATTGTTTATTCCAGAGCATGGTAAGAGTTGTCCGACTGAAATTCTGGAGACTCTGGCGAAATATAACGCGGAGGGACGCCCTATCTGGAAACCCATGCATATGCAGCCGATATATCGAAACCATGGATTTGTAACCCGGGAAGGAAACGGCAGAGGAAAGACCAATGCTTACATCGCTGGCGGCAGTCTGGGAATGGATGGAAAACCTCTGGACGTTGGGATGGATATTTTTCATAGAGGTTTGTGCCTGCCCAGTGACAATAAGATGACTAAAGAGCAGCAGAATATTATAATTGAACTCGTGAGAAGATGTTTTGAGTAAATGACTCAGCAGGGAGAAGAAAATTCACATGAATGAACAACTGTAGAAGTTTTAACTTGTAGTGATTGACCGACAATTTAGATAAAGGAACGAAATAAGTGACAAAAAGAAAACAGGGAATTTATGAAAAGTATATCAAGCGACTGCTGGACATCTTCTGTTCACTGGTGGTTATTGCTTTTTTTTGGTGGCTTTATGTTATCCTTGCGATTTTGGTGCGGGTGAAATTGGGAAGCCCGGTGCTCTTCAAACAGGAAAGGCCCGGTAAAGATGAGAAAATATTTAAATTATACAAATTTCGTACCATGACAGATGCAAGAGATGAGACCGGAAATCTTTTGTCGGATGAAGAAAGGCTGACCAAATTTGGTAAAACACTGAGAGCCACCAGTTTGGACGAGTTGCCGGAGATCTTCAATATTTTATGGGGAGAGATGTCTCTGGTTGGTCCCAGACCTCTTTTGGTGCGTTATCTTCCACGATATAATGAGTATCAGCACAGACGCCATGAGGTTCGCCCTGGTCTGTCCGGTTGGGCTCAGGTAAACGGACGGAACGCTATCAGCTGGGAGGACAAGTTTGAACATGATGTCTGGTATGTAGATCATATTAGTTTTGGGCTGGATTTGAAGATTATTATGATGACAGTGCAGAAAGCTTTGATTTCTCATGATGGAATCAGCAGTGCTACTTCAGCTACTATGGAAGAATTCATGGGAAGTAAAAATAAACAAGGAGTCTATAAGTGAAAGATTTGCTTATTATAGGTGCAGGCGGTTGTGGTCGGGAAGTGTTGCAGTGGGCGAAAGATGTTAATGTTTCCCTGATAAAAGAGGGAAAGAGTCCAAGATGGAATATCAAAGGATTTTTGGACGACAATCCTGTGGCGCTGGATGGAAAGCAATGTGATGTCTGTGTATTAAATGGTGTAGACAATTATGAAATTTCAGAAAATGATGAATTTATCTGCAGCATAGGCAACAGCATGATTCGTGAAAAGGTTATTAGCAAAATGAAGGAAAGGGGAGCCGTTTTTACAGGGCTTATCCATCCTACAGCGATTGTGGCAGATAGCGCGCTTCTTGGAGAAGAAGTGATTATATATCCATTTGCTCTTGTTTCTGATAATGTGGTGATTGGAGATGGCTGTATAGTTAATATGTATTCTTCCATTGCTCATGATTCCAGACTGGGAAGATATTGTACTATTAGTGCTCACTGTGATGTGACAGGTATGTGTACACTGGGAGACCATGTGTTTATGGGAACTACATCTAATCTGGTGCCGTCAAGCCGGGTAGGAAATCATGTTTATATCTGCGCGGGAAGTACCGTTATGACAAGGCTGCGTGATGGAGTGAAGGTTTTAGGCTGCCCTGCGAGAAAAATTGATCTGTGAAGGAGAAAATGAAAATGACCGAAGAAAAATTTCTGGAATTTATTGCGGATATCATGGGTGTAGATGGTGCGGAGCTTTCGCTTGATACCAGATATAAGGTGTATTCTGAATGGGATTCTCTGATGATGCTAAATCTGATTATGGAAATTGAGGAAGAATATCAGGTTCGAATCCCATTGGAAAAAGTGGGGGAAATTAAAACTCTTGGAAATCTGTATGATATGATCAGAAAGTAAAGTATCTGCTTGGAGAATAGCACATGATAAAACGAAAATTGGCGATATTGTCCAATATTATGGTAGATCTGATCCGGATGAAGTTATCTTCCAGATTTGATATTTATACTCCAGAAGGTTTTGATACATGGATTCTCGAGACCTTAAGTCCTGAGAGTGGAATTTACACTGAGAATGTAGATGCGGTTGTGATCCTGCTGGACGGCACGGTGGCTTCCGACTGGGAGAATCTGGAGGAAGCAGAGGAAATCCTGAATTCATGGAAGCAGGGGATTCGTGTTTTGATACAGAATTTGACAGAGATTCCCATCTTTATTTCAACTGTGGATTTCCGTCTTAATCGTATAAAGGCATTGGAGGAAAGGCAATATCGCATATTTTTGCAGAATGATTGGTATCAGTTCGCCCAGAATATTGTGGAGAGTGTTGATAATGTTTATGTCTTTGACTTGGCGGACGTGATTGCTAATATGGGCCGAAAGCATTTTTATTCTGAAAAAATGTGGTATATGAGTAGTATGCCCTACTCTAAGGAGGGGCTGGAAACCATATGCGATATGATCACTGATCTTATGAGCTGTGCTTTTGACACAAGAAAAAAAATTATTGCTTTGGATATGGATAACACCCTATGGGGAGGCGTAGTGGGGGAGGATGGGCTGGAGGGAATCGAACTTTCCAATCATAAGGAAGGTCAGAGATATTATGATTTCCAAAGGCAACTTCTGGAGATGAATAAAAGGGGCGTCCTTTTGACTCTTGTTTCTAAAAACAATCCGGAGGATGTCCGGAAGGTATTTGAGGAACATCCATCTATGCTGTTGAAGGAAAAGCAGTTTGTTTCTCCGAAAATCAATTGGAATCAAAAGTCCTCCAATTTGAAGGAAATTGAGGCAGAATTAAATCTGACCGAATCCTCCTTTATTTTTATAGATGATAATCCAGCAGAAAGGGAAGAAGTAAGAGCAAAATGCCCTGAGATGGAAATTCCAGAGTTCCCTGCTGATACAACACAGCTTGTGGAATTTGCTGAGAAATTATATATTGAACAGCTAAGACCTTTAAGAGTTTTAAAGGAAGATTTGGATAAAACCCAAATGTACCAAAGCGAGGAATTGAGGAAAAAGGAAGCCGCGGGTAGTCTTAATTTGGGCGATTATCTGGCAAAGCTGGAGATGAGAGCAGATATTCATCGGATGCAGGACGGTGAGATTGATCGTGTGGTACAGTTGTGCAATAAGACCAACCAGTTCAATGTGACTTCAAAGAGATATTCTAGAAATGAGATCTGTGAAATAGTATCTCACTCTCAAAACGAGATATATGTAGCTTATTTATCCGATAAATACGGAGAGAGCGGTTTGACGGCCGTGGTAATTCTGATTGGAAAAAAGGAAGAAAAACGGATCGATACTTTTCTGATGAGTTGCCGAGTTATGGGGCGAAAATTAGAGAATGTTATCATGAACGAGCTGATTCGGCATTATTGTTCTGAAACGCCTGTCTTTACTGCCAGTTATATTCCAACATCTAAAAATCTCCCTGTAAAGGATTTGTTTGAAAGGTTGGGCTTCTCACTATGCTATGAGCAAAATGGTGAAAAAGAATACCGGGTTGTGCTGAAAGATTATCAATGCAGGGATTTTCCTTTTTATCAGGAAATTCGTTTTGACGGGGGAAAATAAGACGGCCAGCTGGAATACGCGCGGATGATGGGCTGGATAAAAGTCTGATGAGGAGGATGAGCGGATGAGGATTGATCACGTGGGTTACGCGGTAAGGAGAATGGAGAAAGCAGTCAGAGCTTTCGAAGCTCTTGGTTATCAGTTCGAAGAATCAGTGGATGACCCCGACAGAAACATCAGGATCCGATTTGGGCAAAAGGATGGATACCGCATTGAACTTGTCCAGCCATTATCCAGAGAAATGCTTTCGCCGGTGGACACCTACCTGCGCAGAGTCGGTTCCATGCCATATCATTTCTGCTATCGCTCCGATGCGTTTGAGAGAGACATTGACGATTTGTGCGGGAAAGGGTTTCAGGTGCTTAACGCCCCTCAGCCGGCAATGGCGTTTTCAGGAAAAAGGGTGGTGTTTCTGATTCACCCGGCCGTTGGCATGATGGAACTGGTGGAGGAATGAGAAAACTGTGAAAATACTGTATGTAACAACCGTTTCGGTTACCATGGGTTTCTTTGAGCAGCATTTCCGGATGCTGCTTGATGATGGTCATACCGTAGAGCTTGCCTGTAACTGCGGGGAACCCCTTCCTCAGTTTTGTACGGACATGGGATTAAAAGGATATTCCATTCCCTTTTCCCGATCTCCGCTGGCGAAGAGCAATCTGTCTGCCATCAGGGAGCTTAAGAGGGTGATTGAGGACGGACATTATGATATCGTCCATACCCATACGCCCACAGCTTCTGTCTGCGTCAGGATTGTGTGCCGAAAGCTCAGAAAGCAGGGACTGAAGGTTTTTTATACTGCTCATGGGTTTCATTTTTACAAGGGGGCTCCTGTGAAAAACTGGCTCCTTTTTTACCCTGTGGAATGGCTCTGCGCCCACTGGACTGATGTGCTGATCACCATCAACAAAGAGGACTATGAGCGTGCCAGAAAAAGGCTCAGAGCTAAGAGGATTGAATATGTACCGGGAGTAGGAATTGATCTGAACGAATTTAACAGACATGGCTGCACCGGCGTCAGAAAACGCGAGGAATTGGGAATTCCGGAGGACGCAGTGTGGGTGTTGTCCGTGGGGGAGCTGATTCCCAGGAAGAACCATGAGACGCTGATTCAGGCGGTTGCACGGACAAAGGGGATATGTCTGACCATCGCGGGGCAGGGACCTTTGAGGGATTATCTCATCTCCCAGATTGACAGATTGGGCATTGCGGACAGAGTGAAGCTTCTGGGATTTCGGGAAGATATCAGTGAGCTGTGTGCGTCTGCCGATGTGTTTGCCCTTCCTTCCTTCCAGGAGGGATTATCGGTTGCGCTGATGGAGGCTATGGCCTGCGGCCTGCCCTGTGTGGTGAGCGCAATTCGTGGCAATATAGATTTGATTGATGAAAAAGGCGGTGTGCTTTTTGAACCTCACAGTGTGGAGCAGGCTGCTGAAGCCCTTACTGAGATTGTAAGCTGTGACAGAACTTCCATGGCAGGCTGCAATGTGGAGAAGATCAAAAAATTTGATATAGAGCATGTGGTTGGTATGATGAGGGAGCTTTATTCTGAGTTTGGCTGAGAATGGGAAATTGCGCTGCGGCTGACATGCCAACAGGAAGTACGGGTGCACGGAACCCGGTAAGGAAATGAGGAATCCATGCAGAGAAAATTGAGCAATGTTATCAGTATTGTCTGGTCCTTTTTCAGGCTGTGTATATATAAGCTTTTTCATATTTCCGGGCTTTTCTTTTATCCCATTGAACGCATTTCACCAAATGTGGCCATAGAAATCGGAAATGGCGGGGTGTTGAAGCTGGGAAGAAAAGTCAGAATTCATTCTGGGGGAAAGATCAGAGTTACCCGGAATGCGATATGTACTTTTGGCGATAACGTAAAAGTGAATTACGGATGTATGTTTTTCTGTCTGCAGGAGATCAGCATAGGAGAGGGTACGGAATTTGGTCCCAACGTGCTGGTGTATGACCATGATCATGATTTCCGCTGTGAGGGTGGCTTGAAGAAAGAAAAATTTCGGTATTCTCCGGTTAAGATCGGCCAAAACTGCTGGATCGGTGCCAATACGGTGATTCTGCGGGGCAGTGTGATCGGAGATAATTCTGTCATAGCGGCTGGCAGTGTGGTAACCGGCAATGTTCCTGCGGACAGTATTCTGGTGCAGAAAAGGGAGAATACATTGCTGCCCGTAAAAAGAGCGGATTGAGGACAGATAGTACCTGATGGGGGTTCCAGGAAGATATGGACATAATTTCGGTTGTTATTCCTGCTTTTAACGCGGAAAGCTTTATTGAAAATGCGGTAAACAGTGTATTGAGTCAGACATATCCGGAGGTTGAAATCCTTATCGTCAATGACGGCTCAAAGGATCGCACAAAGGAAGTCTGTGAAAGACTGGAACAGGAGCATTCCCAGGTAAGATTTTTTGACAAGCCCAATACCGGGGTTTCTGACACGCGCAACGTGGCTCTGAGGAATCTGAGGGGCCAGTATGTTTTCTTCCTGGACGCGGACGATCTGCTGCCGGAGTATGCGCTGGGATTGCTGCTTCGCGAGATCAGGAGGGACAACTGTAAGGCGGTATTTGGCACTCATGCCTACAGATATCCTGACGGCAGGCTGCTGCCCAGAAGCGCCAGGATTGCTTCGGGAGTATATACCTTTGACGATATCAGAAACCGTTTCGTGGATGACGGCACTATGACGGGAATATTATTTGGCAGTGCCTGCGGAGTCCTTTATCGGACAGATGTACTCAGAGAGCACAATATCCTTTTCCCGGCAGGTGTGGCCGCCAACGAGGATGGTATTTTCAATTTATTTTTTCTGAGCTGCGCTGACAGGATCAGCGTTCTTGATTCTCCGTATGTGTACCTGTACAATCAGTGGAAAAATAAGGTAAAACAGCCCCTGGATATTGACAGGCGCATGGCGAAGGCGGATGAGGTGCTGCTAAAGAGTCTGACGGACCTTGGCCTGAAGGATGAATTCGAGTTCCAGCTTCTGAGACGCTCAGCTACAGTTGCCTTTGTCCATGCGGTCAGGATTGCCGGTGCAAGGACAAATCTGGTTCAAGCCCGGCGTTATCTGAGAGGTCTGTTTAACGCCCAGGG
>JAJQID010000175.1 GCA_021199405.1 Lachnospiraceae bacterium | reverse complement strand
AAAGTATATAGGGTATTTGTTAGAGAAATGTAAAAATAATGAAAATCAATCCGCCTTCACTGACTCCGCCATCCTCAAAAGATACTTTTTCGGCAGCCTCCCGCTTCTGATCGTCAGCAAAATCTCATTTTCATCATCAACGGTCTGTGCGTAAACAGAGGAATCGCTGCTGCTCTCCGAAAAAACCGTGACATTCCAGTCAACCTGCGTGTAAACCGGATTTTCCCCTGTCTCAGAGAACAGACTGTGCGGCCTGTTCTGAGAAGAAGATGGCTCATAATCACAAAGCGCCAGAATTTCCTCAATCTCCTCCCTGTCCGTAATCGTAAGCTCCAGATACACATATCCGTCCTCATGGAGCATTTCAGAAAACTCCGCGTATTCCTCACTGCCAAGCTCCAGGCTTTCCCCCGTCATATCCACGCCATAATACTCCCCCAGAGACAGAAGAATGTCCTCTGCGTCCTCAAACTCTTCCTCATAAATATTATGGCAAAGAGTAAGAGAAACCACATTCTCTGCGCTGACAGATTCCACGTAGCTTCCATATCCCATATCCTTCAGCGCCTGTATGGTATTGATCCACTGCCCGGTGATATCCAGGCTCCTGTTGACATACCTTCCATCCTCCTCGTAATATCCCCGAAAACTGACAGTGCAGTAAACCGTATCCTCGCTGTAAACCGCCAGAATTCCATACTCCTCAATATCTTTCCTAAGCGCCTCCATAAGCTGTATTCTTATGTCGTCCGATTCCTCGCTGTCGCGGATATATTCGCTCTCATAACCCCGCGACAGCTGTACGTATGCTACATCATATACCATACTTTCAGGAATCCCGTAAATATTTTCCACGTAGGTGTCGCTCTCCATGATATTCACCAGACTCTCCCGGCAGTCGGAATCCAGCTTATAATATCTATAGTAGGTTCTCCCGTTTTGCAGGGTGATCCGCATGGTCACACCCTGCAAATCCCTATCATCGTCCTGATTCCGCTCATTTTCAGTGGCATTTACCAAAAGCGCATAAATATCCGCGCTGTCCGTGTATTGCATTCTGTTCACCACATTCCGGTAGCTGGTACTGCTGTAGCCCAGACTGATCCCCGCCTCCTCAAGCTCCGCTTCTGAAGGCAGCCAGGTGTCAAAGCCGTACCAGTCCTGGCTGAAGGAAAGCCCCAGAAGCACAGAACAGACCACCGCCCCGATCATTGCCTTCCTGTGGCTTAAAAAGGCCTTGAAATCCATGGAAAACACAATATCCAGCACACCATAGGCCAGAAAGCTGGCCAGCATTCCACCAAAAATTCCCCAGGCCGGCGCGCCTCCCGCCTCAGCGTTTCCGGAAACCGCGGCAAAAAACATCCAGCCTCCAAAGCCCCCGGCCACCGCAGTCGCAAAGCGCATCACTGCAGACAGTCCTTTAAAATAAACGCCGGCCCCGGCCGCCTCGCTGGGACGTTTCTGATACACAACGAAGGAGGCAGCAAGCATCAGGACAGCAGTCAGAAGCACAATCAGACATTTGCCAAAAAGCTCTCCCGTTATGACCGTTTCATTAAACCGAAGCCCCAGAATCCACAGAGATGAGATTCCCGGAGACAGCCACAGAGCGCTTGCGTCAAAATCAACCGGCATCAGATAGAAGGTATCCATGTAAACCGCCAGCCCCATCCATATAATCAGATAAACAACGGCAGCCGCATAGCCCACAAAACAGCTGGTCACCATGGCGTTGAGCACATTCCCGGAAAGCATAACGCCCAACAGCACCAGATGATACACTGTCAGGAAGGATACCGTCAGTACAAACGCGGTAGTCAGCACACAGCCAAGCAGCATTCCCGGAATGCCGGATTTGACCATATCCACGGCCGCGATGGCCAGAGTAATCAGCAGATTGATCATAAAGGGCACAAACCAGATCAGAAAGCCGTTGATATAATTGACCCAGAACAGAGTGCTCCTCTTCACCGGCATACTGTGCCAGGTGTCCACCATGTCCCTGCGGAACAAATACCGAAATCCAAACAGGCCCACGATAATGGCTCCCGCCACGGCAACGATGCCGCCCATCAAACAGCCATATTCAGAAAAAGCACTGATCAGCTCCCCGCAAAGATACTCCACCGCCTGCAGCTGCATACCCCGCTCCAGATAATAATCGTAGTTGTCCCGGTAGCTGTTCTGCACCAGCAGAAAGGCCACCGGCATACTCAGAAAGCTCCCCAGCATGGACAGAGCCGCCATCCAGATACGGTGGCGCAGATCTTCCTTCATATATTTAAAAAAGCAATGTTTTGACGTCATATCCCCTTACCTCCGTTTCGCTGATGAAAATCTCCTCCAAAGAGAGCGGCAAAAGCTCATAAAACATGGGCTCCAGACCACCAAAGGCCGTCTCGATGGCTACCCTCTCGCCCCGCAGGGTGATGGTTCTCAGGCTTCCCCTGACATCCTCCCTGAGCACTTCAAACTGCTCCCTGATTTTGTCCATATCCTCCGGGCGGTGCAGCACACACTGAACCTTATGAATGTTCATTTTCATCTCATCCATATCCTTTTCCAGCAGAATGCCGCCCCTGTGCAGCAGGCCCACGTATTCGCAGATATCCTCCAGCTCCCGCAGGTTATGGGAGGCGATGACGGGTGTCATCCCCCGCTCCTCGATCTCCTGGATAAAAATGGTCTTCACCGCCTGGCGCATCACCGGATCCAGGCCGTCAAAGGTTTCGTCGCAGAGCAGATACTTTGTGTTGGCGCAGACGCCGCAGATCACCGAAAGCTGTTTTTTCATTCCCTTGGAAAAGGTGCTGACCTTCCGATCCTTCTCCAGGCCAAACTTCTCCATCAACTCCAACGCTCTCTTTTCGTCAAACTGACTGTAAAAGGTGTGATACAGGCGCAGCATATCCATGGGCGTGCCGCTCTTAAAGAAATACTGATCATCGGAAATATAAAAGATTTTCTCCTTGACCTTCGGATCGTCGTACACCGGCTCCCCGTCCACCAGCACGCTGCCGCTGTCGGCCTTTAACACCCCGCTCATCAGCCGCAGAAAGGTGGACTTGCCCGCGCCGTTGGTGCCGATCAGGCCAAAAACATGGCCTTCCGTGATGACGGCGCCAATATTGTCCACCGCTTTGACCTCCCCAAAGCTTTTATTTAAGCCTTTTACTTCAATCATTGGTTTTCTCCTCCTCACCATAAGCCTGTGCAATAATCGCCTCCAGCCGTTCCCGCTTCATGCCGGCCTCCCTTGCCTCCTGAACCGCTGCCTGCAGCTTCTTTGTAAGCTCCGCCTCCTTGGCGCCCCGCCATTCGCTCTCATGGGCCACAAAGCTGCCCCGGCCACTGACCGTATACAGATATCCCTCCTGCTCCAACTGGGCGTAGGCCCGCTGAATGGTATTGGGATTGACCGCCAGCTCCAACGCCAGCGCCCGGACAGAGGGCATCTTCGTATTTGCCTCCAGTCCGCCGCCCACAATCAGCCGCTCCAGCTTCTCCACCACCTGCTCATAGATGGGTCTTTTATCCCTGTAATCCAGTAAAATCATAGGGGTTCCTCCAAAAAAATAAGTGTACTAACCTTGTTAATACACTTATATCATCTCAATATTCGATTGTCAATCACATTAAGGAAATCTTAAGGAAATAACTTCCTCAGCCCTTATATCGTGAGCGCAGTTCACGATCAACATTCACCGATCGTCAGGAATATGCAAGCATGTTCCTTCCTCTCTTGCGCTCATGATATCATCACTCCAAAAACTCCCGTTTTCTTCGGGAAAGTACCGCGTACACAATCAGCGCCACATCCGTCGCCACGGACACTGCCACAGCAATTATCCACAGCATCGGAATCTGATATTCCACCGCAATGGTGCCCGAGTAGCCCGCCGGGATATTCAGCTGAATCCGGTTATTACTGCCGCTAGTGATAGCAATCGTCTCACCCGTCTCCGCGTCATAGGCAGCATAATTATCATAGTTAAATAAAGGAATATCCACAGTTGTGGCAACGTATGAAATATTCTCCACATCATAAAGAACCCATCGGCCATCCTCATACTGATATTCGCCATCCACGGTCAATTGTGTGTCATCATAAATCAGATCCCGATAAATAACCAGATCAGCATTCGACCCCCACAGGAGATTCTCCCCGGCAATCCAGGTAGCGTAGCTGTAAAGATTATTGTCCACCGGTTCTAAAGTTGAAGTTCTCAGCTGATCCGAATAAATCTGCCCGGTATTGATAACAAGAGCGATCACTAAAACTACTGTCACCGATACGCTCTTAAACAGATCATCCAGCTCTCCCGTATTCACCACTGCCGCTGTGCAGAAGATGCCAAACAGAACAGCAAAAGACAGCCATCTCCAGGGAAACTGATAGGCGACCAGCAGATTGTATATGGCATCCGGCAAGAAATCCAGATAATCATAAAACATATAAATACTGGACAGAAAAATGGTAAACAGAGAATAAAACCAGCACAGCGCCGCAAAATTTCTGCTCTTTTTATCCGGATGCTCCTGCTTCTTTTGTCCTGCCAGGTAAATCAAAAATAACAGCAGTCCAAACACAATAGAAAATCCAATGGCAAAGGATGTGTCCCCGGAAGCTGATCCCGCCACATCTCCCTCCTGATATCCATTGACAACAGAATTAAAAATCTGAATCAGATAAGCTCCGGAAGCCTGAATCGTACCTCCCATCTGATTGCTGATATACATGTCCATCCCCAGAGAATCCAGCATCACGACCAGGGGAGCCAGATTAATAAAGAGGGTAAGCAAAGCCGCTTTCGCCAAAGCCAAAAATCTCTGAGGCTCCAGTGTCCGTTTGATAAAAATCAGGCAGAAAAGGAAAATAAGCATGGCGCTCATTTCCATGCTGAGCGTATGGCAGGAAAAAATAGCCGTCAGCCCTACGACAACGGGCCAGTATTTTCTGAGAGAAATCTTCTCCCCTTTCGGTGCCGTATAAATATTATAGAAGCCCAGAAATACCAATGGAAAGAAAGTCTGCGCAGTATACTCTCCCAAAGCACATCTGACCATAATATTTGTCAGCCTGACCGCACTGAAGGTATACAGGGCGGAGGCAAGCAGGGCGGTATTGGATTTATGAAATATTTTCAGGGAACAATAGTACATGATCAGGCAAGTAGCCGCGGAAACCATGCATACATACAGATTATATACGAATGTGATACCAAAACCGCAATTATAAAGAATGGCAGGAACATACAAAAAAACCTGTCCGTAAAACAAAGGAACAGCGTATCCGTACCCGTTCAGCGCTGCAGTAAATATGGCAGGAAAATAATTTCCCTGTGCCAGATCATAAGCCAGCAGCATAATTCTATCCACATGAAAACCCAGATCGTAGCCCCAGTAGGTCCAGTTCCCCATAAATGGCAAGGCTGCGGCCGCGCAGATCAGCGTCAGGATCCCCAACTCCTTTCCATACTGAAACTCCCGGTCAATAAAGACCAGAAAACAGAACAGGTCAATAAAGGCAAAGAGCAGCAAAATTCCAAAAAGACATACAAACCGGTATGCCACAAACTCCTCCACCTCAATGGAATAAATTTCCACCTCTCCATAACCATAGAAAGTCACCGTCAGCTCAAGGTCACTGATCGTCCAGGGCGAGGTGATCTGGACCGTCTGCTCCACGCTCTCCAACCCGTCCCTGAGCAGCAGAGAATCAAAGGTGTAGTAAACAGAGTTGCTTTCACTTTCCAGATTAAGGTAACTCAACCCACAGGAAAAGCTGGATTCCTCCATATAATTGACCTGTGACTGATAATTTACCCTGATTCTGTAGGCTCCCGGATAAAATTTCAGATATCCCGTGCTCAATATTGCCGCTCCGTCAGCTTCCCCCTCACTCTCCGCCACATAAACCGCCGTGCCGTTTTCATCTGTGCTCTCCTGCACATATTCCCCGGACATATTCATATCACCGACGCCAAAGGTATAATCACAGCGGCTGCGGAAGCAGTTTCCCAGCAGCAGTATCAAAATGAGTAATTCAAGAATCACCATTCCCTTCAGTATTTTATTGTGTTTTAATTCAGCGATAAATCTTTTGATAACAGACAGCACTTTTTCTCTCCAACTCCAATATACAATTATACAATCATTTCATCAGCCATGCAGCTTATCCGGCAGCACTGACTGCCACCCAGCCGGAATGCCCGTCTAAGTGTCCATCACAGTCATACCCGCATGCGCCAAAGTGTCCGGCCAGCCCGCAGGCATAGCCATATTTTAGTCCTATGTTGCATAATAAAGCCGTTTGCATTCCTCTGTCAAGAAAAAAAGCAAACGGCCCTCTTTATTCTCTCTGTACGCTTCCTGTGCGCTTAAGAACTGTTATTACTGACATCACAAATGTGCGGTCTGCCACCCTTCCGTGCCCGCTCACTCCAGCCTCTGCACCCCGTTCTGCGGCGAAAGCGCGTAAGCCACATTGTCTGCGTGGGCCGCGCTTCTCTCCAGATCCGTCAGCAGATCGGTGAAAATGACGTCTACGATAGGCTTGCAGGTGGCATTGAGCAGTCTCTTCACATGATTGTCCTTAGCCTCCTCCAGACGCTCCTCCATATCACTCTCCAGCTCCTCCACCTCGTGAAGCTTGTGATATTCATCGTTCTCAAAGATTTCCAGACAGAGATTGATGTCCTCCAGGCAAAGCTCCGACACCTCCAGCAGATCCTTTCTGGCGTCCTCTGACAGGGTAACCTTCTCCGCCCGGAACTGATTGCCGTAGCCGCTGATATTCTCCGCATAATCAGAGATACGCTCAATATCCGCCACCGACAAAATCAGATGATACACCCGGTTCATATCCTTCTGTGAAATATTCATCGTCCGCAGCTGCACCAGCTTGGAAATGATGGCGTTGTCCAGATAATTGACCGTCTCCTCCACCTCCAGCACTCTGGCTGCCTTCTCCTCGTCCAGCTCAAAAAAGCTCTCCAGGGCCATGGCAAGGTTGCTGACGGAAATGGCGCCCATACGGGCAATCTCCTTCCTGGCCTGGCTGATGGCAACGGCGGTGGGCAGCTCCTCCACGTTGGTCAGGAACTGAAGCCTGCGGTCGTCCTCATCCTTCAGCTCGCTCTTCTTTGCGGGCATAAGCTTCTGTGCCAGCTTCACTATGTATTCTGAGAACGGCAGCATCACAATCACAGCAAAAATGGCGAACAGTGTGTGCGTATTGGCCACCTGACGGCCTACATCATTTCCGGAAATATACTGAATGAAATCAAGAATCTGCGGGAAAATACCAATGACTGCCATCAGAAGCGCCGCCCGAATCAGGTTGAACAGCAGATTCAGAAGGGCGGTTCTCTTGCCGTTTCGGTTGGTGGTCAGACTGGCAAGGAAATTGGGCGTCACACTGCCGATAGCGGAGCCGATCAGCAGATAAACGCAGGTATAATAGGAAATGATCCCCTCCACCGCGAACGCCTGAAAAATAACCGTCGCGGAAGAAGAGCTCTGTAAAAGAGCGGTGAACGCCACGCCGAAAAGTACAATCAGGAACGGGTTGGACATGGTCGCCAGCAAATTCTGAAAAACAGCCGTGCTGGCCAGAGGAGCGATAGCGGATTTCATCAGGGAAATGCCCTGAAAAAGCATACCGAAGCCCATGATAATGGAGCCGATATGCTTGATGACCTGCTTTTTGAAAAACAGATACATGACAGCGCCCACAAACAGAATAAAGGGCGCCCAGGTACCCAGATCGAAAGCGGTGATCTGGGCGGTGATGGTAGTACCAATATTGGCTCCCATAATCACGCCGATGGCCTGGCTTAAGGTCATCATGCCGGAATTCACAAAACCGATCACCATCACATCGGTCGCTGAAGAGGACTGGATCAGCATGGTAACCAGAATTCCCATCAGTACCGCCGAAATTTTATTCCTTGTCGCTTTCTCCAGTATCTTCTGAAGGTTGTCGCCACAGGCGCTTCTCAGTCCAGAGGACATCATGGACATTCCATATAAGAACAGTCCGACGCCGCCGAACAAGGAAAATATATCCCCGATTGACATAAAAATCTCCTACGTAAAGTATGTCTAAAATTCATGTAAAATGCAGAAACCAGTTACATGATAAACAAATTCCGGCATAAAAGCAAGTGGTTAAGCGAAAATTGTATTAAGTTAGGAGAGACTTACCGACGTGGCGTTCTCAAAATAACAAAGAGTGTCCGGTACAGACAGCCACTCTTTGTTTGCTCGCTTCCTTTTGTAATTTTTGATCAGCTCACTGCATTTTTCAACACTCTGTTATTTTCATAGGCTTCAGCGTTGTCCAGCGTCACCTCCGCGATAGTGCGCAGCGCTTCTTTGGTAAGAAAGCCCTGATGGGAGGTCAGGAGCACATTGGGGAAAGAAAGAAGTCTGGCCGTGGTGGTGTGGTCCAGAATATCGTCCGAACGGTCCTCATATACAAGGCCGCTCTCCTCCTCGTACACATCCAGCGCCACCGCATGAAACTTCCCGGCCTTGATGCCGTTGATCAGATCCTCGGTTTTGATCAGACCACCCCGGGAGGTATTGACCAAAATCACTCCGTCCTTCATGCAGTCGATGGCTTTGGAATCGATGATATGGTAGGTCTCCGGAAACAGCGGGCAGTGCAGGGAAATCAGATCTGACTGCTCCAGCAGCTCCTTAAAAGACACATATTTCACGCCCAGGCCGGAAACCGGGTAGGGATCGTAGGCAAGCACATCCATGCCGAAGCCCCGGCAGATATTGATCATGGCCTGTCCGATCTTGCCGGTGCCCACAATTCCTGCGGTCTTGCCGTACAGATTTACACCGGTCAGACCGGTCAGACTGAAATCATTGTCCCGTACTTTATTATAAGCCTTATGCAGTCTGCGGTTAGCCGCCATAGCCAGCGCCATGGCGTGCTCCGCCACGGCCTCCGGGGAGTAGCCGGGCACCCGCAGGACGGTAAGATCCAGCTCATGAGCCGCCTCCAGATCCACATTGTTGTAGCCGGCGCAGCGCAGCAAAATCAGCTCCACCCCGACCTTCTTTAAGATTTCCAGCGTATCCCGACCCAGCTCGTCGTTGACAAAGGCGCAGACCGCACGGTGGCCGTCCGCCAGGGGCGCGGTTTCCTTTGTCAGCCTGGGACGAAAGAAGGTAATCTCCTGACCGCTTTCCGGAGAAAGCTTTTCGAACCAGGGGCGGTCATAGGGTTTGGTGCCAAAAAAAGCGATTTTCATATTTTTTCTCCTGTTTCCGGGAAAGCGCATTAAAAAACAACGGCTCAAAACTATCGTTAATCTTCGCCTTATGTTTTTTAATGCGCTTTCCCTGCTTTCATGCTGAATTTTACGTTAATCCCACTTTTTTAATTACAGGTGGGATTCTGTATTGCAGTTTTTATTTGCATTGCATACATTTTCTGTGCTGTATGCTGTATGCTGCATTATAAATATATATATTTTTCCTTTACAGTTACTTATTTGCTGTTGCTTTTTTATCAGTCTCAGGGACTTCCGGGCGGTTCACTTTATCAGCAATTTCTTTCTGAACCTCACTGATAAATACGGATAATTCCTTCGCGCCCTCGTCCCCCGCGAAGCGGCTTCTGACGGAAACGCTGCCGGTCTCCTCCTCCTTCTGGCCCACCACCAGCATGTAGGGGACTCTCTCGTTGCGGGCTTCCCGGATTTTGTAGCCGATCTTTTCATTGCGCTGATACATCTCGCAACGAATTCCGGCGGCCTTCAGCTGGGCCAGCACCTTCTCTCCGTAATCAAAATACTTTTCGGAGATGTGCAGCACCTTCACCTGTACCGGCGCCAGCCAGGTCGGGAATTTGCCGGCGAAGTGCTCGATCAGAATGCCGATAAAGCGCTCAAAGGAGCCGTATACCACTCGGTGAATCATGATTGGTCTGTGCATCTCGCCGTCCGGGCCGGTGTACTCCGCCTCAAACCGCTGGGGCAGCTGGAAGTCCAGCTGGATGGTGCCGCACTGCCACTCTCTGCCGATGGCGTCGATCAGATGGAAATCGATCTTGGGGCCGTAGAAAGCGCCGTCGCCCTCATTGATGGTATATTCCAGACCCATTTCATCCAGAGCGCCCTGAAGTCCGGCGGTAGCCATCTCCCAGTCCTCGTCGGAGCCCATGGAATCCTCCGGTCTGGTGGACAGCTCCACAAAATATTTGAAGCCGAAGAGCTGATAAACCTCGTCGATCAGCCGCACCACGCCTTTAATTTCGTCCTTGATCTGCTCCGGCATCATGAAAATATGAGCGTCATCCTGATGGAAGCAGCGCACCCTCATCAGACCGTGCAGCTGTCCGCTCTTTTCATGGCGGTGTACCAGGCCGATCTCACCAATGCGCAGAGGCAGCTCCTTGTAGGAACGGGGCTGGGATTTATACACCAGCATACCGCCCGGGCAGTTCATGGGCTTGATGGCAAAATCCTGATCGTCGATCACCGTAGTGTACATATTTTCCTTATAATGATCCCAGTGGCCGGAGGTCTCCCAGAGACTGCGGTTCAGCATGATGGGCGTGGAAATCTCCACATAGCCTTCCCTGTCATGGATCTCTCTCCAATACTGCTGCAGCGTATTGTACAGAACCATTCCCTTGGGTAAAAAGAAGGGGAAGCCCGGCCCTTCATCCGCCAGCATGAACAGTCCCATCTCCTTGCCGATCTTTCTGTGGTCGCGCTTTTTCGCTTCCTCCAGCATGTTGACGTAAGCCTCCAGATCGGAGTTCTTCGTATAAGCGGTTCCGTAGATTCTGGTCAGCATCTTATTTTTTTCATTGCCGCGCCAGTACGCTCCCGCCAGCTTCATCAGCTTGATAGCCTTCACCGGTTTGGTGCTCATCAGATGGGGGCCTGCGCACAGATCCGTAAACTCGCCCTGTCTGTAAAAGCTGATCACCGCATCCTCTGGCAGATCCTCAATCAGCTCCACCTTATAAGGCTCTTCCTTTTCCTTAAAATACTGAATGGCCTCCTCCCTGGGCATCTCGAACCGCTCCAGCTTCAGGTCCTCTTTGACGATCTTTTTCATCTCAGCTTCAATGGCAGGAAAATCCTCTGTGCTCAGAGTCACGCCGTCCACATCATAATAAAAACCGTCGTCAATGGAAGGGCCGATGGCCAGCTTCACCTGGGGATACAGCCGCTTCAGGGCCTGCGCCATAATATGGGAGGCCGTATGACGGAAAGCGTCTCTGCCGCCCTTATCATTGAAGGTCAGAATATTCAGGCTGCAGTCCTCGCTGATCACAGTCCGCAGGTCCACTCTCTCACCGTTCACCTCTCCTGCGCAGGCCACCCTTGCCAGCCCCTCGCTGATATCCTGGGCAATCTCAATCACACTTTTCGCCTCAGTGTATTCCTTCACTGAGCCATCCTTTAAGGTAATCTTCATAATCTCATTTTCTCCTTTTTCTGAAAATAATATACGCGCTTTTGAATATACATAAAAACGCCCCTGCGCAGTCATACGCAAGGGGCGATCATATCGCGGTTCCACCCTTATTCATCCGGATCAGAAAAATCTCCTCCTGCCCAAAAAACTCTCCTGTCTGGACCTTCCTTCTGACGATAACGGAGTCACCGGGCCGTATTGAGGCCGCTCCGAGGTGGTCTTCCCATGCGGTCCGCCCAGGATGCTCACAGCCCACGGCATCCCTCTCTGAGAGCCTCTCCGCACAGTACTCTTCTCATCAACGCTTTTACTGGAGGTATCATAGCACAAAGTTTTCCCGCTGGCAAGTCCATTTTTCAAAGCTCCTTCCCTCGCTGAAAAAGGCTGAAAACACTCCTTCCCGCGCTACCGCCTCACCGCCTGCACGATGGTCCGGACCGTGCTGTTTGCCTTCTGACAGGTGGAAAGGGTAATGATATAATCCTCCTTCGTCACCTGAATTCCGGTATCATAAAACGACCTTCCCTTTACCTGGCTCAGATACTCCTCAAAAACCTCGTCCGCTCCAAAGCCGTGCAGATAAACCTCCGATTCGTTTTCCTCCACGGAGGTGTCCAGACTGTAAACGGAAAAAATATCATAGACCATGATCGTCCCGTCCAGATCTGTGACCAGAATATAAGGATGCAGATTGTAATAGCTCTCACTGCTGTAGCTGTTCAGCGCGGCAAACATCCCGCCGTTTTTCATATTATGTCCAAAAATAATGGCGTTTCTGTCCTGAAGCCCCAGCTTAGTACCGGCGTCCAGAAAAATTGCCCCGCTGGAATTGGTCTCTCCGGTATATAAGTGGGTCAGATAAAACTCGTTGTCCGTTCCCTGCACGATCGGGTAATTGACCGCTGTCCCCGGAATCTGAATCCAGCCGATCACGTCCCCATTGACAGAGGACAGATATGTAAAATCAGGATGAGTCACCGTATAGGTATAGCTGACGGTCTCTCCCTCCGCCGTATCTGCATCCGCCGCTTCCGCCGCCGCTGTTTCATCGTCTCCGTTCCCGGTTTCTTCGCTCACCGAGACGGATATTTATAGGGGGAGAATCTAGATCTACACCTCGTCCATGGTCTCCGCGATATTTTTATAAGAAGAATCCGCGCTCATATAT
>JAJQID010000049.1 GCA_021199405.1 Lachnospiraceae bacterium | reverse complement strand
AAAGGAAGAGGAGAGCAAGCTTCCTGAGGAGCCCTGTCTGGTAGTTGCGAATCATACCTGCTACTTTGACCCTCTGATCATAGCCATGTGCGTGGATCAGCCTCTTTATTTTGTGGCCGGGGAGAATTTGCAGCGGCAAAGGGTGGCTGCCTTCGCTGCAATGAAGATTTTTCACAGCATTTCCTGCTCCAAGGGTAAAATCAGCGTGCAGACAATACGTGAGATTACCAGAAATCTGAAGGCCGGTCATACCGTCAATATGTTTGCGGAGGGGAATATCACCTATGACGGCACCACGGCGCCCCTGGCTTTAGTCAATGGAAAGCTGTTCCGGTCGCTTCAGTGTACGGTGGTGACAATCAATATTACCGGCGGCTATCAGATTGTGCCCCGTTGGAGCGGCAAGTTTTGCCGGGGAGATATCCATGCGGAATTAAAGGGAATCTATACGAAGGAGCAGCTGCATGACATGTCTCCGGAGCAGATTCTGGAGAAGGTGAATCAGGATCTTTACGCAGAGCAGCCGGCAGCGGATGAAGAGGGAGGCCGTCGTTACCGCAGAGGAGCGAAGGGGATAAATTATGTGCTTTATGTCTGTCCGGAATGCGGCGCTCTGGGTCAGATCGTGGGAAAAGGAAAGGCTATTTTCTGCCGCAGCTGCGGAAAATCCTGGAAATATAACGAATACGGGAGAATTGATGGAGGCAGGTTTCAGACCATTTACCAGTGGAATCGCTGGCAGAAGGAGCAGATCAGAGAGCTGGTTCAGAAGAAGCTGCCCATTGAGCTTTCCACGCAGAAAGCCCGACTGATATCCATTATGGATAATCACAGCCGACAGGTAAAGGCGTTGGGAACTCTTCTGATGAACAGAGAAAAACTTGTCTGTGGAGATGCAGAGTTCGATTTAAAGGATATTTCACGTATGGATACCCGCAATAAGGGCATTATTTTGTTTTCCCTTCAGAATGGGGATTATTTTGAGATCAGTGTGAAAAGTGGTTTTTCAGGATTGATGTATAAGACAGTTTTTGAGACGCTTAAGGAGTACCAAAGCCGGGCGGAGTGAGATACAGTTATGATGGAACAGATGAGTTTATTTGACAGGGAGACGCCTCAGCCGCTGGCGGCAAGGCTCAGACCGAGGGATCTGGACGAGTTTGTGGGTCAGACCCACCTGCTGGGAAAGGGAAAGGTGCTGCGGAGGCTGATCGAGAGCGATCAGGTTTCCTCCATGATTTTCTGGGGGCCTCCAGGGGTGGGCAAGACCACTCTGGCGCGAATCATAGCCAACCGGACCAGGGCAAAGTTTATTGACTTTTCGGCGGTGACCAGCGGCATCAAGGAGATTCGCACAGTCATGCAGCAGGCGGAGGACAACCGCCGCTACGGGGAGAGAACCATCGTCTTTGTGGATGAGATCCACCGTTTCAATAAGGCTCAGCAGGACGCCTTTCTGCCCTTTGTGGAGAAGGGAAGCATCATTTTAATCGGAGCCACCACGGAGAATCCCTCCTTTGAGGTAAACGGGGCGTTATTGTCCCGCTGCAAGGTGTTTGTGCTGCAGGCACTGTCTGCGGAGGATATAACAGTCTTATTAAACCGGGCGCTGAAGGATTCCAGAGGCTTCGGGGATATGCAGGTGGAGATGGAGCCTTCGCTGATTGCCGCTCTTGCCGGCTTTGCCAATGGAGACGCCCGCACAGCGCTTTCTACTTTGGAGATGGTAGTGCTGAACGGGCAGATCACGTCAGACGGCAGGACTGTAGTCACAAAAGAGACTCTGGAGCAGTGTACTTCGAAGAAATCTCTTTTATATGATAAAAAAGGTGAGGAGCACTATAACCTGATTTCCGCCCTGCATAAATCCATGCGCAATTCCGACCCGGATGCCGCCGTCTACTGGCTGGCCCGGATGCTGGAGGCGGGGGAGGACCCGCTTTACGTGGCAAGGCGTGTGGTGCGCTTTGCCAGCGAAGACGTGGGGTTAGCTGATCCCCAGGCGCTGACCCAGGCGGTGGCGGCCTATCAGGCCTGTCATTTTCTGGGGATGCCGGAGTGCAATGTACATCTGACTCAGGCGGTGATTTACATGTCTCTGGCTCCCAAGTCCAACGCCATGGAGGCGGCCTACAACGCGGCAAAGGCGGATGCCATAGAGCAGATTGCCGAGCCGGTGCCCCTGATCATCCGCAACGCCCCTACAGATCTGATGAAGGAGCTTTCCTATGGCGAGGGCTACATGTACGCCCACGATTATGAGGAGAAGCTGACCGCCATGCAGTGTCTGCCGGATTCTTTGCAGGGGCGGGAATATTATCAGCCCACCACCCAGGGGCAGGAGGCGCGGCTGAAGGAGCGCCTGCAGGAAATTAAGGACTGGAAAGAAGCGCACCGTCAGGAAGAAATGAAGAAGATGGGGTGACCGGTCAGTGGAAGCGGAACAAAATGCGGGAGGGAAGCGCAGCTTTGGCAGAAAGCGGAATATGAGGAAGGGGGATGAGCTTGGGGACAACAGAAGAAAAGCAGAATAAAACCGCTCTGATTGCCATGAGTGGCGGCGTGGACAGCTCCGTGGCAGCCTGCCTTTTGTTGCGGGAGGGCTATGACTGCAGGGGTGTGACCATGCGGCTTTACCGAAATGCGGACATTGGCCTGGATCAGTTTCGTACCTGTTGTTCTCAGAGGGACATTGAAGATGCCGCTGAGGTGGCTTATGATCTGGACATCCCCTTTGAGGTACTGGATTATACTGAGAAATTTAAGACGCAGGTCATGGAGAAATTTATCCGCGTCTATGAGGAGGGAGGTACACCCAATCCGTGCATCGACTGTAACCGTTTTATGAAGTTTGACCATCTGCTGGAATACGCGGCGGCAAACGGAATAGAATATGTGGCTACCGGACATTATGCCCGTGTGGAGCAGGAGAATGGCCGTTTCTTACTGAAAAAAGGACGGGATGCCTCCAAGGATCAAAGCTATGTGCTTTATATGCTGACGCAAAGACAGCTCGCCCACATTCTCTTCCCGCTGGGAGAACTGACCAAGGAGCAGGCGCGTCGGCTAGCCGAAGAAAATGGCTTTGTCAACGCCCATAAGCATGACAGTCAGGATATCTGCTTTGTGCCGGATGGGGATTACGCAGCCTTTATGGAGAGCTATACGGGAAGAAAGCATGTACCTGGAGACTTCCTTGATGAGGAAGGCCGGGCGGTGGGACAGCACAGGGGCGCCGCCTGTTATACATTGGGACAGCGCAAAGGGCTGGGGCTTGCCATGGGAGAGCCGGTCTATGTCTGCGGCAAAAATATGGCGGAGAATACGGTCACCGTGGGAAAGGAAGCTTCTCTTTTTCATTCCCATCTGATCGCGGATGAATTAAACTGGATTCCCTTTGACACACCGCCGGAGGAGATGCGGGTCAGTGTATGCACCCGGTATCACGCAAAGGAACAGACTGCTGTGGCCCGGATTTTGGAGGACGGCAGACTGCAGCTGGATTTTGATATGCCTCAGAGAGCCATGACGCCGGGACAGTCCGTGGTGCTTTACGATGGGGATCTGGTGCTGGGAGGCGGCACCATCAGGGAAGTGTTTTAAAAAAGGAGGAATGATTTTATGCCAACACCACACAATGAAGCAGTAAAGGGACAGATCGCGAAGACTGTGCTTATGCCGGGGGATCCGCTGCGTGCGAAGTTTATCGCGGATACCTTTCTGGAGAATGTGACCCAGATCAACGGGGTCAGAGGAATGCTCGGATTTACGGGCACTTATAATGGGAAGCCTGTGACAGTCATGGGAAGCGGGATGGGAATGCCCAGTATTGGTATTTATTCCTATGAGCTTTTTACGGAGTATGATGTGGATAATATTATCCGCATCGGCAGCGCGGGAAGCTACAGCGAAGAAGCAAAGGTATACGACGTGGTGCTGTCCACGGCGGCCTACAGCGAATCCTCCTTTGCGTATGTGCAGTCCGGGTATGAGAAGGATACGACTTATCCGTCAGCGGAGCTGAACAACGCCCTGCGGGCGAGCGCGAAGCGGCTGGGAATCCCGGTCATTGAAAAGCCCATTCACTCCAGCGATGTCTTTTACCGTAAGCCCACAGATGCAAAGCCCACCTATTGGGAAAGAATCAGGGAGGAGCATGGCTGCGTCGCTGTGGAGATGGAGAGCTTTGCACTGTTCCACAATGCTGCGGTCACTGGCAAAAAGGCGGCCTGCCTGCTGACCATTTCCGACAGCTTTGTCAGCCCGGAGATTACCACTGCCGAGGAGCGTCAGAAGACCTTTACCAACATGATGAAAATTGCGCTGGAGTCACTGTAAGCGGCGGGCTACTTGCTGCCTCCGAAATGCTGTATGAAAAAATTCAGAATCCATAACATGATGGGAACGGCGATATCCAGCATGATAAAGCCGTAAAAGATATTCTGGTTTTCCTCCGTATGGAAGACGGCCAGCACCAGTGTAATCAGGTACATGGCGACCAGCAGGAGGATGCCGATGAGGGCAAGAATGCGCTTCAGTTTCTTTTTCATGGGAAGGGCTCCTTGGATTGCAAACAGTAATGAACGAATAGCCATATTTTACAGGAAAAAGTGCTATTTGAAAAGCACATTATTAGGTCATTTTTCACAAAATGCCATAATAAAAAGATTATTTTTTAAAATAATACATACAAATTTCTAAAAATATGTTACAATGTGTTATCATGTGATCGGGCTTATGGGATGAGCGACGTCAAGAGGGTATAGAATATGTCATGAGGAAGGTGAACATTTATGAGCATTTTACTGGAAAAGGCGAAATCAATGGTGGAGCAGGCGTACGGGGACAGGATTGAGAACGGAGAGCCATACAAGAATCACGCATATCGGGTGATGGCTGCCATGGACACAGAGGAGGAGCAGATTGTCGCGCTGCTGCACGACATACTGGAGGACTCTGAGGTCAAGCTTTATGACCTGAAGGACGCGGGATTTTCCAGAAAGGTCATCAATGCCGTGGAGGATCTGACCAAGGGCAACGCGGTGAAGTATTTTGACTACATAGAGGATCTGGCCATGAATCCTCTGGCGACCAAGGTCAAGATCGCGGAGCTGAAGGACAATATGGACGCTGTCCGTGTCAACCGTATGTCTTTCAGAACCTACACGCTGGAGGACAGATGCCAGAAGTCGCTGAATATTCTGGAGGGTGCGGAGTAGGGCAGTTTTCGGAAAAGAACATTAAGTATTGAAAAATTGCGGGGCATACCATGGCGTGTGCCCTGTATTTTTTTAATTTTGAAAATATTATAAAATTCCTGTGAATGGGGCGGATTTTTCAACAGTTTGTTAATTGCAATCTGCAGGGAAGTATGCTAATGTACTATAGAAATTTGTACGGTTATGTCAGGGAGGAGTTTTATTTATTATGACAGTATTAGTGAGTCTTTCAGTATGTTTGGTAGGGGGCCTGATGATGTCCCGCATTGCCAAAAAATTAAATCTGCCGGCGGTCACGGCTTATCTGGTGACCGGTCTGATTCTGGGACCATATTGCGTTGGGAGGCTGGGAATTGAGGGTCTGGGCTTTCCTACGGAGGAGCTGGTGGAGGAGCTGGATATCATCAGCCAGGTGGCACTGGGCTTCATTGCCTTTACCATTGGCAATGAGTTCCGGGTAAAACAGCTGAAGCAGATGGGAAAACAGGCGATTACCGTGGGTATTGTTCAGGCTGTGGTGACAACGGCGCTGGTGGACGTTGTGCTGGCAGCGCTGCATTTTATCAGACCTGATGTGATTTCTCTGTCCTCGGCCATTACTCTGGGCGCTATTGCAGCTGCCACGGCGCCTGCGGCTACTCTGATGGTGGTGCGTCAGTACAAGGCGGACGGCCCGTTGACCCGGTTATTGCTTCTGGTGGTGGCCATCGATGACGCGGTGGGACTGGTGCTGTTTTCCGCTTCCTACGGCGTTGCAGTGGCGCTGGAGAGCGGAGTGGTCAGCATGAAGACGATTATTCTTGAGCCAGTGATCGAGATTGTGCTTTCTCTGGCGCTGGGCGCTGCGAGCGGGCTGGCTCTGTTCTGGGTAGAGAGGTTTTTCCATTCCCGCAGTAAGCGTCTGTCCATCTCCATTGGTTTTGTACTTCTGACAGTGGGAATATCCATGGCGGAATTTGAGGTTGGCGGCGTACAGATTGGCTTTTCACTGTTGCTGGTCTGTATGATGACGGGAACCCTGTTCTGCAATATCTGCGATTTCTCTGAGGAGCTGATGGCAAGGGTGGACAGCTGGACGGCACCGTTGTTTGTGCTGTTCTTTGTGCTGTCCGGCGCGGAGCTGAATCTGTCGATTTTAACCAATCCGCTGGTGCTTTTGGTGGGCGTCCTGTATATTATCAGTCGCTCTGCGGGAAAATATATCGGGGCCTATGTAAGCTGCGCCGCAACGAAATGCGCCCCACAGATTACGAAGCATCTGGGCATCACTCTTCTGCCTCAGGCAGGAGTGGCTCTGGGTATGGCGATGACCGCACAGAATCTGGCCGACGGAGCCATGGTACGGAATGTAGTGTTATTTTCCGTGCTGATCTATGAGCTGGTGGGACCGGCGCTGACCAGGCGCTCTCTGATGGCGGCCGGCGAGATCAATGTGGCGGAGAGAACCTCTGCGCGTAAGGCTAATGCTGGGACAGGAAAGTAATTCATATATTTTTTATGTTTTTCATAGATTCTTTGCTTGAATAAAATTCTTATAGTGTTATAGTTGTAATAGAACAAGCATAACTCTGAATGACAGAAAGGGGGAATCGATATGAACGTAACGAAATTTACACAGAAATCCATGGAGGCCGTCAACAACTGTGAGAAAATCGCCATGGATTATGGCAATCAGGAGATCGAGCAGGAGCATCTGCTCTACAGTCTGCTGACAGTGGAGGACAGCCTGATCGCCAGGATGATAGAGAAGATGGAAATTCAGCTTCCCTATTTTACCAATCGGGTGGAGCAGGCTATCGGGAAGCGCCCCAAGGTGCAGGGGGGACAGCGTTATGTGGGGAATGAACTGAATAAGGCGCTGACCTACGCGGAGGATGAGGCGAAGCAGCTGGGGGACGAGTACGTGTCTGTGGAGCATTTGTTCCTGGCGCTGCTGCATTATCCCAACCGGGAAATGAAGGCAATTTTTAAGGAGTTTGGCATCACCAGAGAGCGATTTTTGCAGGCGCTTTCCACGGTGCGGGGCAATCAGCGGGTGACCAGTGACAATCCTGAGGCCACCTATGATACTCTGAATAAATATGGTCAGGAGCTGGTGGAGAAGGCCAGAGAAGGCAAGATGGATCCGGTCATCGGCAGAGATGCGGAGATCAGGAATGTGATTCGCATCCTTTCCCGCAAGACCAAGAATAATCCGGTGCTGATCGGAGAGCCTGGTGTGGGCAAGACTGCCGTAGTGGAAGGTCTGGCTCAGAGAATTGTCCGCGGTGACGTACCGGAAGGGCTGAAGGATAAAAAGATTTTTTCCCTGGATATGGGGGCGCTGGTGGCCGGCGCCAAGTATCGGGGCGAGTTTGAGGAGCGTCTGAAGGCGGTTCTGGAGGAGGTCAAAAAGAGCGAGGGACAGATTCTGCTCTTTATTGACGAGCTGCACACCATTGTGGGAGCGGGCAAGACAGAGGGCAGCATGGACGCCGGCAATATGCTCAAGCCCATGCTGGCAAGAGGGGAGCTTCACTGCATTGGCGCCACAACCCTGGATGAATACCGTAAATATATTGAAAAGGATGCGGCTTTAGAGCGTCGTTTTCAGCCGGTGATGGTGGAGGAGCCCACGGTGGAGGATACCATTTCCATTCTTCGGGGCCTGAAGGAGCGCTACGAAGTCTACCACGGTGTAAAGATCATGGACAACGCTCTGGTGGCGGCGGCCACCCTGTCCCATCGGTATATTTCAGACCGGTTTCTGCCGGATAAGGCCATCGACCTGGTGGACGAGGCCTGCGCCCTGATCAAGACGGAGCTGGACAGCATGCCTACGGAGCTGGATGAGCAGCAGCGCAGGATTACCCAGATGGAGATTGAGGAGGCCGCCCTGAAAAAGGAGGAGGATCACTTAAGTCAGGAGCGTCTGGATACTTTGCAGGCAGAGCTTGCCGAACTGCGGGAGGAATTTCAGAATAAAAAAGCCCAGTGGGACAATGAAAAGAAGAGCGTGGAGGGTCTCTCCGGCTTAAGAGAGGAAATTGAGGAGGTCAATCGTCAGATTCAGCTGGCCAGTCAGTCCGGCGATCTGGAGAAGGCGGCAGAGCTGACCTACGGAAAGCTTCCTGCACTGAAGAAGGATTTAGAGCAGAGAGAAGAGCTGATCCGTCAGAATGGAGAAACCCGCCTGGTTCATGAGAGGGTGACGGAGGAGGAGATTGCCCGCATTGTCAGCCGCTGGACCGGCATTCCGGTATCCAAGCTGACGGAGGGCGAGAGAACCAAGATTCTGCATCTGGATGAGGTGCTGCACAGAAGAGTCATTGGCCAGGAGGAGGGTGTGACGAAGGTCACGGAGGCGATTTTGCGTTCCAAGGCAGGTATCAAGGATCCCTCCAAGCCCATCGGCTCCTTTCTGTTTCTGGGACCCACAGGCGTGGGTAAGACAGAGCTTGCCAAATCTCTGGCGGAGGCTTTGTTTGACGATGAGGCCAATATGGTGCGTATCGACATGAGCGAGTATATGGAGAAATATTCTGTATCCCGCCTGATCGGAGCGCCTCCGGGATATGTGGGCTACGAGGAGGGCGGCCAGCTGACCGAGGCGGTGCGCCGCAAGCCTTATGCGGTAGTGCTTTTTGACGAGATTGAGAAAGCGCATCCGGATGTGTTCAACGTGCTGCTGCAGGTGCTGGATGACGGCCGGATCACAGACTCTCAGGGACGTACCGTGGATTTCAAGAACACCATCCTGATTATGACCTCCAACATTGGCGCTCAGTATCTGACAGAGGGCATTGACGACGAGGGCAATATTACGCCCCAGGCGGAAGAACTGGTCATGCAGGATCTGAGGAATCATTTCCGGCCGGAGTTCCTAAATCGTCTGGACGAGACAATTTTATTTAAACCATTGACGAAAACCGACATTGGCAGTATCATAGACCTGCTTGTGGCGGACATCAACAGGCGTCTGGCTGATCAGGAGCTTTCCGTAGCTTTGTCGCCGGAGGCGGTGGACTATATTGTGGAAAGCGCATATGATCCGGTGTACGGTGCCCGTCCGCTGAAACGTTTTATGCAGAAAACAGTGGAAACCCTCTCCGCAAGACTGATTTTGCAGGATAAGGTGCAGGCCGGTGACACGATTTATGTGGATGTGGACAGGGAAAAGGGGGGACTATGCTGCCGCGCGATCCAATGATTTTAATGAGCTTTATCAATCTGAAGCTGAGGGATTATTATCCCACACTGGAGGATCTGTGTGAGGATCTGGGGGTGTCGGTGGAGGATGTGATGGGGCCGCTGACGAAGGCCGGGTTTACGTATGATGAAGAGAGGAGGAGGTTCTTTTGAGAACTTTAGTGTCAGGTTAATCAGTCTCATGGTAAATGACTCCCTTGATATAGACCTTTGATATAGACGCTGATGTTTTATCCTGATGTGGAGACTCTTGTAATATTAGTTATCAGAGAACGCTGGTAAATGAGCATTCATGATGGGCATAATTTCGGTGTACTCCTGATATACTGTAATAACGGCAGGTTCGGGTATTGAATTGAATAAGACACGCAAAAGAGTATCGATAACAGCCATTTTTTACTGGCTGGTGATGTCAATACTCTTTTTTGATATTGTAATTCAGTGGAATAAGAGGTGGGAGAACGGCTTGGAGGCGGACACGGAAGGCGAGTCAGGACAGGGACAGCGGGAACAGGGGGAAGCCCGGGAGAAAGATGGCATTGGGGATGCCAATGACGCTGGGAACTCCAATGGGGCGATCACAAGTGTGGATGGGGCCAGTGCGGAGGAGGTGAATCCTTATGCGGATATCATGTATCTTGCCCTGACTTTTGATGACGGCCCTCATCCTGTTTATACGCCGCTGCTTCTGGATGGTCTGCGGGAACGGGGCGTGACGGCCACATTTTTTGTTACGGGAGAAAACGCGTCAGACTATCCGGAGCTGATACAGCGTATTCATGAGGAGGGACATCTGATCGGCAACCATACCTACAGTCATGTGGAGCTGTCTGCTGTGGGACAGGAGACTTTTATTGAAGAGCTGAAAAAAACGGATCAGATACTGGAGGAGCTGACCGGGGAGGAGATCATCTATGTTCGCCCGCCCTATGGAGAATGGAATAAGGAGATTGAAGAGCTCTGCGGTATGTTTCCTGTGCTCTGGGATGTGGATTCGCTGGACTGGTACAGTAAGAATACCAGCTCCGTGATCAGGCGGGTGATGGCGGATGTGGAGGATGGGGATATTATTCTGATGCATGACGGCTATCAGAGCACGGTGGAGGCGGCGCTTTATTTGATTGATGAGCTCTCAGCGCAGGGGTATGAATTTGTGACAGTGGATGAGCTGCTGTTTGACTGACTATGTTACTATTCACAGCCGACTTGAAATGCATTCTCAGGCTCGTCAAACTCGTTTGTAAGAGATTGAGAATGCATTTCAAGTTGACTGAGAATCAGTCACTTCCCCCACATAAGCAATCTTAGCCCCGTAAGGGGCGGGAAAGCACGCGAAGCGGGCGAGATTGCGCATGTAGAGGGAAGCGGCTGTGAATAAATAGCAACCAGTCTACAGCAGCTGCTCCATTAAATACTGATAAATATCCTGATTTTTGCGCTCCCATTTTTCACATACACCCTGGGCCATTTTCTGGTCGGGCACAGAGAGCGTCAGGTCAATCAGGACAAGCTTTCCTTCCTTTGCCGTCATGTGAACCTCATATTCGCCGCTGGTGGATCTGTAGTAGTTGGCGGAAATGCTGTGCTCGTTGCGAAGCTGGATCTCGTGCTCATGGAAATAAGAGAGCGTGTCCTTCTTGATTTCAGGATTGATTCTGCCGGAGAGATAGCCAAGGGTCTCCCGGCCGGCGTCGGTGATCTGCAGATAAGTGCGGTTGCGGACTGTCTCCGTCTGAATCAGACCGGCGGCGGGAAGCTCATCCAGAGCCTGCTGCAGAGAATAAAAGCTGGCGTAATTTTTTCCCAGGATGAATTCGCTGATCTGTGCTGTGGTCAGGGGAAATTCCACCTGATTGAGCATGTACAATATGAGAAGTTTACATAAAGTCAGAAGCTCCTGCGCCATAAAATATTCCCCTTAAATATTTGCCTTCACCGCGTTTGCCACTGTCTCTGCCACTCTGGGATCGAAGGCCTCCGGGAGAATGAAGTTGGCATTCAGTTCCTCATCGGAGACTAAAGACGCCAGTGCCTTTGCCGCGGCCATCTTCATTTCCTCTGTAATCTGCTTTGCTCTGCCTTCCAGAGCGCCCTTGAAAATACCGGGGAAGGCAATCACGTTGTTGATCTGATTGGGGAAATCGCTGCGTCCGGTTCCCACTACAGCGGCGCCGGCTGCCTTCGCGATATCCGGCATAATCTCCGGCTCCGGATTGGCCATGGCGAAGATGATGGGGTCTTTGGCCATGCTCTTTACCATTTCGGCTGACACAATATTGGCGGCTGACACGCCCACAAATAAATCAGCACCCTTCAGGGCATCCGCGAGGGAGCCCTTTTCTCTGTTAATATTCGTAACCTTTGCCATTTCCTGCTGCATCCAGTTCAGCCCATCCATGCCCTCGCAGATCATTCCGCAGCGATCGCACAGAATAAGGTTATGAAAACCGTAGCTGAGCAGCAGCCTGGAGATGGCTATGCCCGCGGAACCGGCGCCGTTGATGACAACTCTGCAGTTTTCGGCTTTTTTGCCTGTTACCTTCAGTGCATTGATGGAGGCTGCCAGCACCACGATGGCGGTGCCGTGCTGATCGTCGTGGAATACCGGAATATCCAGAATTTCCTTGAGCCGCGTCTCAATCTCAAAGCAGCGGGGCGCGGAAATATCCTCCAGGTTGATGCCGCCGAAGGCCGGTGCAATCCAGGTCACCGCTTTGATGATCTCTTCGGTATCCTGAGTGTCCAGACAGATCGGAACTGCGTTCACGCCGCCAAACTCCTTGAAAAGGACAGCCTTGCCCTCCATGACAGGCATGGCTGCCCGGCGCCGATATTGCCCAGCCCCAGAACCGCGCTGCCATCGGAGACTACGGCCACTGTGTTGGCCTTCATGGTGTAGGTATAGGCCGCGTCCGGATCCCTGGCGATCACCCTGCAGGGCTCCGCCACACCCGGCGTGTAGGCAATGGCCAGATCCTCCCGGGACCTCACCGGCGCCTTGGACTGAATGTCCAGCTTTCCGTTCCATATTTTATGCATTTCCAGAGCTTTTTCATTTGTTGTCATGATTGTCAGTCCTTTTTATTTGTTTTGAATATTTGCTTGCGCTTATGAGTATATCATTGTGGTTTCAAAAAGTAAACTGAAATTCCTGTGAAGAGGGTCATAAACAATTTGACTGAAGTGAAAAGTTAACTTCCACTTTGAAGGGGTACAAGTGGAACTTACTC
>JAJQID010000128.1 GCA_021199405.1 Lachnospiraceae bacterium | reverse complement strand
CAGAATCCTCTGTCAGTACGGCAATGTCGTAGGAGGTGATCATCTCCGGGATGCCGTGGTTGATTTCAGGATCAATATGATAGGGACGCCCTGCCAGCACAATGCCCCGCTTGCCGGTTCTGGCAAGCCATTCCAGAGCCTCCTCGCCCTTGTCCTCCATATCCTTTCGGGCATGGGCCAGCTCCTCCCAGGCGGCTTCGCAGGCGCTCCTGACTTCCTCCTTCGGAATTTCCGTGAATTCCTTTTCCAGCTGCTGGCTGATGGTATCCACGGAGAGGAAGCTCATGAAGGGATTGCGGAAGCGTACTGTTCCGTCGGTGATTTCCTCCATATTATTCTTAATATTTTCACTGTAGGAGGTGACGATAGGGCAGTTATAGTGGTTGCCAGCGTCCTCCGTCTCATTGCGCTCATAAAACAGAGCCGGATAAAAGATAAAATCCACGCCCTTCTCGATCAGCCACTTGACATGGCCGTGAGCCAGCTTGGCGGGATAGCACTCCGATTCCGAGGGAATCGATTCGATGCCCAGCTCGTAAATTTTGTGAGTGGACAGAGGAGAGAGCACTACCCGGTATCCCAGTTTTGTGAAGAAGGTAAACCAGAAGGGATAATTTTCATACATGTTCAGCACCCGGGGAATGCCCACGGTGCCGCGGGTGGCCGCCACCTCATCCAGAGGTTCATAATCAAAGATTCTCTTTAATTTGTATTCAAATAAATTGGGCACGTCGCTGTGTTTTTTGGCAAGACCCAGGCCCCGCTCGCAGCGGTTGCCGCTGATATACTGTCTGCCGCCGCCGAAACGGTTGATGGTCAGACGGCAGTTGTTGGTGCAGCCCTTGCATTTGGCCATGGAGGTGGTGAACTTCAGAGCCTGAATCTGCTCCAGAGAGAGCATGGTGGTGGGTTCAGGCTGATTGTGATACTGCTCCCTGGCAATCAGCGCCGCACCGAAGGCTCCCATAATGCCCGCGATGTCCGGGCGGATGGCCTCGCATCCGGCCACCTTCTCAAAGCTGCGCAGTACTGCGTTGTTGTAGAAGGTGCCGCCCTGAACTACGATATTTTTGCCCATAGCGGTGGCGTCGGCCACCTTCATCACCTTATACAGTGCGTTTTTGATCACCGAGTAGGCCAGACCTGCGGAAATGTCTGCTACGCTGGCTCCCTCCTTCTGAGCCTGCTTTACCTTGGAATTCATAAATACGGTGCAGCGGGTTCCCAGGTCAATGGGATTTTGGGCGAAAAGCGCCTCTGCGGCGAAATCCTGGACGGAATAATTCAGGGATTTGGCGAAGGTCTCGATGAAGGAGCCGCAGCCGGAAGAGCAGGCCTCATTTAACTGGACGCTGTCCACGGCATGATTCTTGATACGGATATATTTCATATCCTGACCGCCGATGTCCAGAATGCAGTCCACCTCCGGGTCGAAGAAAGCGGCGGCGTAGTAGTGAGCCACTGTTTCCACCTCGCCCTGATCCAGCATAAAGGCGGCCTTTAAGAGAGCCTCGCCGTAGCCGGTGGAGCAGGAACGAAGGATTTTAGCATCCTCCGGTAATATTTTCGCAATCTCCCCGATGGCCCGGATGGCCGTATCCAGCGGAGATCCATTATTATTGGAATAAAAGCTGTAGAGAAGATTGCCGTCCTCCCCCACCACAGCCACCTTGGTGGTAGTAGAGCCGGCGTCGATCCCCAGATAGCAGCCGCCGTGGTAGTCGGCAAGGGAACCCTGCTCCACCCTGTGGGCGGCGTGGCGGGCAACGAATTCGTCGTAATCCGCCTGGTCTTTGAACAGGGGCTCCATGCGCTCCACCTCAAAGTCCAGCACCACCTTGTCGTCCATCCGTTTTTTCAGAGCGCTTAAGGAGATGTCCGCCTCCTCTCTGGTGTTCATGGCGGCGCCGATGGCCGCGAACAGATGGGGATTCTCCACATTCATCACATGCTCGTCATCCAGCTTCAACGTGCGGATAAAGGCTTTCTTTAACTCGGGCAGGAAATAGAGAGGCCCGCCCAGAAAGGCCACATGTCCCCGGATAGGCTTGCCGCAGGCCAACCCGGAGATGGTCTGATTGACCACCGCCTGAAAAATGGAGGCGGACAGATCCTCTCTGGTAGCGCCATCGTTGATCAGAGGCTGAATATCAGACTTGGCGAACACGCCGCAGCGGGCCGCGATGGTGTACAGGGACTGGTAATTTTCGGCGTACTTATTCAGGCCTGCTGCATCGGTCTGCAGCAGGCTTGCCATCTGGTCGATAAAGGAGCCAGTGCCGCCGGCGCAGATGCCGTTCATGCGCTGCTCCACATTGCCGTTCTCAAAATAAATGATTTTGGCGTCCTCGCCGCCTAACTCGATGGCTACGTCCGTCAGCGGTGCCCGATCCTTCAAGGCGGTGGAGACGGCGATTACTTCCTGATAAAAAGGAATATGTAAATGATTTGCCAGGCTTAAGCCGCCGGAGCCGGTGAGTGCCGGGTATACGGTGATGTCTCCCAACGCTTCAATGGCGTGGCCAAGCAGATTGGATAAGGTCAGCTGAATATCGGCGAAATGCCGCTGATACTCGGAAAATAAAATATGATTTGCATGATCCAGGACGACCACCTTGACAGTGGTGGAACCGATATCGATTCCCAGACGGGCCTGGGCTTCACACGTGTTACAATTCATAAATAACCCTCATTTCTTTTGTGGTACTTTGCAGTATCGCTATTATAACCCTTTTTTTATCTAAAATCAACAAAACACGCCGCTGTCCTTTGGTAAATAAAATGAAAAAAAATGAAAAGAATCTAAAATCGGCCAAAAACGCAGCAGGAAGAAAAATACGTTTATTTACTTTCTGCACAAAATTTGGTATGATGGCTTCAATTAGTGACTATTTGCAGACGGCTTGATTGATGACTTCTGGCTCGTCAAGCTTGCTTGTAAGAGACTGAAGCCCTCAGGAAGGATCATATATGAATTACCGAAAAAGCAAATTTGAAAAAAAATTCGGTCGTTACGCGATCAAAAACCTTTCCCTCTATCTGGTGATCGGTTTTGCCATTGGTTATGTGCTGCAGCTGACGGACGCCGGGGATTCCTTTTTGTATACCTGGCTGTCCCTGGACGCCTGGAAAATTCTGCACGGGCAGATCTGGCGGCTTTTCACCTGGGTTTTAATCCCGCCCTCCAGCTTTGACTTCTTTACCCTGCTGATGCTGTATTTTTACTGGTCGGTGGGCACCATGCTGGAGAGAGTGTGGGGCACATGGAAATACAACACATATATATTCGGCGGCATACTCTGCACCATTGCGGCGGCCTTTCTGTATCTGATTTATGTTTATGTCTGGTTCGGACTGGTGTGGGGAGGGGACGTCACTGCGGAGGTGATGAGCTATTATTCTCTGTATGCTTCCTATTATATGTCCACATACTATATTACCCTGTCCATATTCTTAGGATATGCGGTCACCTTCCCGGACATGCAGGTGATGTTGTTCTTTGTGATTCCTGTTAAGACGAAGGTGCTGGGGGTAATTTATCTGCTTTTGCTTGGATATTACTTTATCCAGGGCGATATTTTCAGCAAATTTGTGATCGGTGCTGCATTGGTCAACATGGGGATTTTCCTGCTGCGCAACAGGACCTCCTTCCATCCTCAGCAGGTATATAAGAGGCAGGCAGCCAGGGCGAAAACCCGCGCTCATGCTCCAACCGTCAAAAAAGAGGAAAAGGCGCCGAAGATGAAAGCAGTGCACAAGTGCGCGATCTGCGGACAGACGGAAGCTTCCAATCCCAATCTGGAATTCCGTTATTGCAGCAAGTGCAGGGGAAATTATGAATATTGCTCGGAGCATTTGTTTACTCATGAGCACGTAAAATAAAACGCTGTGAATAATGAAGGAGATACTGTGGCAGAACAGAATCAGGAAATTTTATTTGCAAAAACCTTAGAGAATATCAAAAAGCTTGCCAAAGACCAGTCCGGGGTGATCACGAAGGAACAGCTGGATACCGCCTTCGCTCCTTTACATTTTGAACCAAAACAGATGGAGCTGGTCTATGACTATCTGAAAAAGCAGCGCATCGGCGTGGAGGAGGCCGTGAATCCGGAGGATTACATGACTCCTGAGGATGTGAATTATCTGGACAGCTATTTAAAGGAGCTGGAGCTGCTGCCTGCTGTAAGCGAAGGAGAGCTGGAGGCTCTCACCCTGTCCGCCATGGCGCAGGACAGATATGCCATGCACAGACTGATCGAGGCATTTCTGCCCAGAGTGGCGGAGATTGCCAGGCTCTATGCGGGTCAGGGGGCGTTTCTGGAGGATCTGATCGGCGAAGGCAATGTGGCTCTTTCTGTGGGGGTGACCATGCTGGGCGCCATGGAGCATGCCTCTGAGGCTCAGGGGATGCTGGTCAGAAAGATTATGGACGCCATGGAGGACTATATCGCCTCTCTTCAGAGTCAGCAGGAGGAGAATCAGAAGGTGGCCGACCAGATCAATGTAATCATGGATCAGGCCAGGGAGCTTTCTGAGAGCCTGATGCGCAAGGTTACTGTGGAGGAGCTGGCACAGGAGACCGGAACTCCTGAGGAGGATATTCGTGACGCCATGCGGATCAGCGGCTACAAAATCGGGTATCTGGAAGGCTGTGAGGATCAATAGATGGAATACAGAGATTACAGATATGTGATGCAGGATACGGGAAGGCTTTACGTGGGCGGAAAATTCAGTCTGGGAGATCTGGCAACGGAAAAGGACGTGCCCTTTAAATTTCAGGCAATTCTGAACACCTATGTAATGAAGGAAGTGGATTCTGAGACCACGATAGAGAGCCTGTTTTATTACATGGAAGGAAGCGGTATGGTCTATCAGACCTTCCTGAACCTGCGCACAAAGGTGAAGGCTTCCGAAAAGCGGGAGATTAAGAAGCTCAGAGGCGGCACAAAGACTGAATACAGGGAGCAGATATATTCTCTGGATGATTTCATCGCTATACCCGTTGCTGAGAAGATGAAAAAAGGAATGCTGATTCAGGAAATCCAATGTTCTAAGCTTGCAATTATGGCTTTTTCATTGTAGCTTTTGTTTTGGCCTTATTCATGCTGTGCCTTTGTGCGGCCCAATTGCCAATAATATCCGACAGGCAGAAGAAAAATTCTTCATAATTCCTTGCATTTTGTCGAATAATGTAGTATACTCCCGGTTGTGGAAGGAAAATGGCTTCCGCAATTTGATTTTTGGTAAAATTCCCCTTTTACACTGGGCCTGGAGTAACTCTTCGGGTCCTTTTATAGTTTAAGTAAATATTTCCATAAAAATAAAAATCAAGAGGTAAGAAAATGACAGAAAAAGAACAGGCTTTACAGTATTATACTCTGGAGGAGGAACGGGAGAGTAAGGACCTCCATTCTACCGTGTATCGTCTGCGCCATAAACAGACCGGCGCCCGGATCGCGGCAATGTTTAACGAGGATGATAATAAGGTCTTTTATATCGGCTTTCGTACCCCGCCCACAGATTCCACGGGTGTTCCTCATATCTTGGAGCACAGTGTACTGTGCGGCTCCAGGGAATTTCCGGTAAAGGATCCTTTTATTGAACTGGCCAAGGGCTCCCTCAATACCTTTTTGAATGCCATGACCTATCCGGACCGCACCCTGTATCCGGTGGCCAGCTGCAATGACAAGGATTTTCAGAATCTGATGCATATTTACCTGGACGCGGTCTTTTTCCCCAACATTTATCACGAGGAAAATATTTTCCGGCAGGAGGGCTGGCACTATGAGATGGAAAGTCCTGAGGCGCCGTTGACCGTCAATGGTGTGGTTTATAACGAGATGAAGGGAGCTTTTTCCAGCGCGGACGAGGTGTTTTCCAGGGAAATCATGAATTCCCTGTACCCGGATACCAGCTATGGGCTGGAGAGCGGCGGCGATCCGGAGTGCATTCCCGATCTGACCTATGAGCAGTTCCTGGAATTTCATCACACCCTGTATCACCCCTCCAACAGTTTTATTTATCTGTATGGAAATATGGACCTGTGGGAGAAGCTTCTTTTCATCCATGAGCATTACCTGAGCCATTTTGAATATCTGGAGATGGATACCCGCATCCGGATGCAGAAGCCCTTTGAGAAGCCGGTGCATGTGCGCAAGCCCTATCCGGTGATGAAGGGCGAGGATACGGAGGAGAAGGCCTATTTGTCCTACAATGTGTCTATCGGCACCTCTCTGGATGAGGAGACGGCCACGGCTCTGGAAATTCTGGATTACGCCCTCTGCTCTTCCCCGGGCGCGGTGATCAGACAGGCTCTGGTGGATGCCGGCATCGGCAAGGACGTATATTCCACGGTGGAAAATGAGATTTTGCAGCCTTATTTCAGCATCATTGCCAGGGACGCTGACGAGAAGCGGGTGGAGGAGTTTGAGCAGATTATCCGCGATACTCTTGAAAAGGTGGTAAAGGAGGGCATTGATCCCAAGACTCTTCAGGCCGCCATCAGCTGCCAGGAATTTCAGTATAAGGAAAATGACTGCGGCCGCTGGCCAAAGGGACTGCTCATGGGGCTGCAGGCCATGGGTACCTGGAATTACAGTGATGAGGCTCCCTTTATCTCCCTGGAGCTGGATGAAATTTATGAAACTCTGAAAAGGAAAGCCGGGGAGGGCTATTTTGAAAAGCTGGTGGAGAAATATCTTCTGAATAATCCCCACAGAAGCATAGTGGAGCTGTATCCCCAGGAGGGCCTGACGGAGAAGAGAGACGCGGCCTTTGCTGAAAGACTGGCGGAAAAGAAAGCGGCCATGTCGGCGGAGGAAATTCAGCAGATTATCGAGGATGAGAAAAAGCTTCGGGAGTATCAGGACAGAGAGGATACGGAGGAAGCTCTGGCGACCATTCCTCTTTTACAGATCAGGGACCTGAAAAAAACGGCTCTGAAGCCGGTAAATGACCTGAGAGACTGCGGTGGTGTGAAGGTACTGACCCATCCGGTGTATACCAACGGAATCGCTTATCTTCGTATGATTTTCAGCGCCCAGGATGTTCCTCAGGAGCTGATGCCATACCTTCCTGTCCTTAAGAGCATGCTGATTATGATGGACACGGACAGACACAGCTACGGCGATCTGTTTAATGAGATCAACCTGGTCTGCGGCAGCATGGAGCCCACCATCAACCTGTATCAGGATCATCAGGACTTTGAAAAGCTGACTCTGACACTGGATATGAAAGCCAAAATGCTCTATGAAAATATTCCGGCGGCGGTGGAGCTGATCCGGGAAGTGATCATGGGAACAGATTTCTCGGATTTGAAGCGTTTGCAGGAGGTTTTGCTGGAGACCAGAAGCGAGGCGCAGAGCGCCATGACCCAGGGCGGCTCTCAGGCAGCGGCGATGCGGGCAACCTCTTATTTCAGCAAGGCGGGCGCAGTGCAGGAGGAGCTTTCCGGGGTAAAGGCCTACCGGTTTTTGTGCTCTCTTACGGAAAAGAAACAGGAGGAGCTGAAGGAAACAGCCCAGGCGCTGCAAAAGCTTTGTGAAATCATTTTCCGAAAAGAAAACCTGATGGTGGACATTACCGCCGAAGAAACAGGAATTGCCGAAGTCTTTGCATGCATCGAAGACTTTGCAGCGCAGCTGCACACTGAGAAAGTGGAGAAGGGGAAATATGTCCCCGCAATTTCCCAAAAACAGGAGGGCTTTCTGACCTCCGGCCAGGTGCAGTATGTCTGCCAGGCAGGCAACTTCAGAAAGAAGGGACTGGAATATACAGGCGCTCTGCAGGTGCTTAAGACCATGCTGAGCTATGAATACCTCTGGACACAGGTACGCGTCAAGGGCGGCGCCTACGGCTGTATGCTGCGTTTCGGCTTAAACGGCGACAGCTATTTTGTCTCCTACAGAGATCCGCACCTGAAGCGCACTGTGGAGGTGTACGAGAATGCAGCGAAAGCCATCTCAGAGCTGGAGATCGACGAGCGCACCATGACTCAGTATATCATTGGAGCCATCAGCGAGCTGGATACCCCGCTGACGCCCTCCGGTCTGGGTTCCATGTCCCTGGCATCCTACATGACGGGCAGAACCTATGAGGAAATGCAGCGCGCAAGAGACGAGCTCTTAAGCTGCACCCCGGACAGGCTCCGCAGCCTCTCCGCCTACGTGGAGGCCTTCATGGAGGACGATGCCTTGTGCGTGGTAGGAAACTCCGAGAAGATTATGCAGAATAAAGATTTATTTGAAATTACGGAACAATATTTATAGTAGGAGGTTTATATGACAAAATCCGGCTTCGCCACCCTCATCGGCCGTCCCAATGTAGGCAAATCCACTCTGATGAACCACATCATCGGCCAGAAGATCGCCATTACCTCCAGAAAACCTCAGACCACCAGGAACCGTATTCAGACCGTCTACACCTGCGACCAGGGCCAGATCGTCTTTGTGGACACTCCCGGTATTCACAAGGCCAGAAATAAACTGGGAGACTACATGGTGAACGTGGCTCAGAGAACTCTCTCGGAGGTGGACGTTATCCTCTGGCTGGTAGAGCCCGAGCCTCATATCGGCGCCGGGGAGATGGCCATTGTGGAAAAGCTAAAGCAGACCAAAACGCCGAAAATCCTGGTGATTAATAAAGTGGATAAGGTCAAAAAGACAGAGATTCCCGCGGTGATCGACGCCTACCGGGAGCTGCTGGACTTTGCCGACATTGTGCCTGTGTCCGCCAGACACGGCACCAATATTGACACCCTCCTTTCCTGTATCTTCAGTTACCTTCCGGAGGGAGAATATTTTTATGACGAGGACACGGTGACTGACCAGCCCATTCGACAGATTACCTCGGAGCTGATCCGGGAGAAGATTCTGCGTCTTATGGGAGAGGAGATACCTCATGGTGTTGCCGTCAGCGTGGACAGTATGCAGTACAGGGAAAAAATCGTGGATATCGATGCAACGATTGTCTGTGAGAAGGATTCCCATAAGGGCATGATCATCGGCAAGGGAGGCAGCATGCTCAAAAAAATCGGCACCGCCGCCCGGCCGGAAATTGAGGATCTGGTAGGAATGCAGGTCAATTTAAAGCTTTGGGTCAAGGTAAAAAAGGACTGGCGCGACAGCGACATCCTGATGAAAAATTTCGGCTACGACCCGAAGGAAGGCAGATAATACCAGCATAGAAACAGCTCTGCGTCATATACTAATGACAGCGGAGGCGTTTACCTATGAGAAAATCAGCAGAGTGGCAGAAGTTTGAAAGGACGGGAAGAATCGAGGATTATCTGGTCTATGCGGGTGTAAAGGCCGGAGAAAATACCGCCGTTTCTGAGGGGAAGGACAAGAATTTTGTCTATGCAGGATATCATCACGGTGACGGGAATGGTTCTGAAAGCAGAACCGATGGGAGAATATGACAAACGCATCGTGCTTCTGACGAAGGAGAAGGGCAAGATTTCCGCCTTCGTCAGAGGAGCGCGCCGTCAGGGCAGCCGTTTTATGGCGGCGGCCAACCCGTTCTGCTTCGGCGAGTTTGAAATTTATCCGGGCAGAAAAGCCTACAATCTTCAGGGAGTACATATTGAACAGTACTTTGAGCAGCTGCGCTCTGATTTTGAAAAGGCCTGCTATGGCATATATTTTCTGGAGATCGCCGATTATTACGGCAGGGAAAATAATGATGACAGGGAATTGCTGAAGCTTCTGTATCAGTCCCTGCGGGCGCTCATTCATCCGGCCTACGACCCAAGGCTTGTGCGGGCCGTGTATGAGATCAAGGCCATCGCGGTCAACGGGGAGTTCCCGGGGCTGATCCGGGGCGTTTTGCCGGACAGCGCCTGCGGCTATGCCATCTCCCATATTGTCACCTCCAGCGTGGAGAAGCTGTACAGCTTCCGGCTTTCTGAGGAGGTTTTAAAGGAATTAATCTGCTGTGCGCAGGAATATCGAACCAAATGTATCCCTCAAAAATTCAAAAGTCTTGAAATATTGGAAACCTCCGGTTGAAAAATAGATTATTTTTTTGTATAATAATCCAGATTAAGCACTGAGAGGTTTTCTTAAGCATGCATGGATATAAAGAGAGACATAATATGAAGACCAGACCTGTTCTGGCGGCGCTTCTTGCCGCAATTGTGCTGATAACATCGGGATGTGGAACAGTCTCGCAGGAGGCTGTCAGTCAGGACACGATTGAACTGGCAAAGGATGGAAGCCTGAACTACACGATCGTGGCGGATTTTGACGAGACCTATTATGATGTGGATGAACTGAAGGACATGGCGGAGGAGGAAACGCTGGACAGCGGCCTGGGCATCCGGGTCGGCTCGGCGGAAGTAACCGACAGTGTACTCAGCTTCACCTATGAGATTGATTCTGCCGCCGATTATCAGACATTCATGGAGACCTCCTGTTATCTGGGTACCATAGCCTCGGCCTTCAGCGACAGCTACAAGCTGCAGGTGACAGTGACGTCTGTCAAAGACCAGTCGCAGCTTACCCTGGCGGATGTGAGCCACACGGATTATTCTCTGTTTATCTGGAATGAGATTATCGCGGTCCGCTGCCCGGGAAAGGTGATGTATTACAGCACCAATCTGGAACTGACCGATGATTATGATGTGGTACCTGTTTCGGACAGCACAGGACCTTATTTTGTGGTATACAGATGATATAAGGGGAAAAGGCCATAGACGGATGCTTATGCAGGATTACGCCTTACGGCTTTGCATTCAGGCTTATGACTTTGAAGACCGGGATATCATCTTTTTAAACATTTATATATGAGGAGAAAAGCATCTATGGAAAAAACAATGGACAAGATTAAAGCCCTTGCGGCGGCCAGAGGCTTCATTTACCCGGGTTCCGATATTTATGGCGGCCTGGCCAATACCTGGGATTACGGCAATCTGGGCGTGGAGCTGAAAAATAACGTAAAGAAAGCCTGGTGGCAGAAATTTGTGCAGGAAAATCCCTACAATGTGGGTGTGGATTGTGCAATTCTGATGAATCCCCAGACCTGGGTGGCCAGCGGTCATCTGGGCGGCTTTTCTGATCCTTTGATGGACTGCAAGGAGTGCCATGAGCGCTTCCGCGCTGATCAGCTGATCGAGGATTTCAATAAAGCCAATGGAATCGAGCTGTCTGAGAGCTTAGACGGCTGGTCCAATGAGAAGATGAAGGCTTACATTGATGAGCACCAGATTCCCTGCCCCAGCTGCGGTAAGCATAATTTTACCGATATCCGTCAGTTCAACCTGATGTTCAAAACCTTCCAGGGCGTCACGGAGGACGCCAAGAATACCGTATATCTGCGTCCGGAGACAGCGCAGGGTATTTTTGTAAATTTCAAAAATGTGCAGCGCACCAGCCGCAAAAAGATTCCCTTTGGCATTGGTCAGATCGGCAAGTCCTTCCGCAATGAGATCACACCCGGCAACTTTACCTTCCGCACCAGAGAGTTTGAGCAGATGGAGCTGGAATTTTTCTGCGAGCCGGATACGGATCTGGAGTGGTTTGATTACTGGAGAAGCTTCTGTATCAACTGGCTGAAATCTCTCGGCCTGAAGGAGGAGGAGCTGCGCGTCAGAGACCATGAGAAGGAGGAGCTGAGCTTCTATTCCAAGGCTACCACGGATATTGAGTTTTTGTTCCCCTTCGGCTGGGGCGAGCTGTGGGGCATCGCGGACAGGACAGACTATGACCTGAGCTGCCATCAGCGGGTGTCCGGCCAGGATCTGACCTACTTTGACGATGAAAAGAAAGAAAAATATATTCCCTACGTGATCGAGCCCTCCCTGGGTGCGGACCGCGTGGTGCTGGCCTTCCTTTGCTCCGCATACGATGAGGAGGAGCTGGAGGGAGGCGATGTGCGCAACATTCTCCATTTCCACCCGGCCATCGCTCCGGTGAAGGTGGGCGTTCTGCCTTTATCCAAAAAGCTGGCTGACGGTGCAGAGAAGGTTTACACACAGCTTTGCAGAAAATATAACTGCGAGTACGACGACCGCGGCAATATTGGTAAGCGTTATCGCCGTCAGGACGAGATCGGTACCCCCTATTGCGTCACCTATGACTTTGACTCCGAGACGGACGGCTGCGTCACTGTCCGCGATCGCGACACCATGGAGCAGGAGCGCATAGCCATTGCGGATCTGGACGCCTATTTTGCGGAGAAATTTAACTTTTAATATTTCGGAGGAAAAATAACCTTGAAACCCTATGGTGTAAATGAACTGAGGCGAATGTACCTTGACTTTTTTGAGAGCAAGGGTCACCTCAAAATGAAAAGCTTTTCCCTGGTACCACATAATGACAACTCCCTTCTGATTATCAATTCCGGTATGGCCCCCTTAAAGCCCTACTTCACCGGGCAGGAGATTCCGCCCAGGCGCAGGGTGACCACCTGTCAGAAATGCGTGCGCACCGGCGACATAGAGAACGTGGGTAAGACTGCCCGTCACCTGACCTTTTTTGAAATGCTGGGCAATTTCTCCTTTGGGGATTACTTCAAGCATGAAGCCATCGCCTGGAGCTGGGAGTTTCTGACCCAGGTGGTAGGCATGGACCCGGAGAGACTCTATCCATCCATCTATTTTGAGGATGAGGAAGCCTTCGATATCTGGACAAAGGAGATCGATCTGGACGCCTATTTTGCGGAGAAATTTAACTTTTAATATTTCGGAGGAAAAA
>JAJQID010000093.1 GCA_021199405.1 Lachnospiraceae bacterium | reverse complement strand
GATCATAATCAATGCTGGTAGCATAAATCTCCAGAACCTTGCGCCAGAACACCTTCTCAGAAGAGCGAATGTCCCGTATGCGGGCCAGCAGCTCATCAAAGTAATTGCCCCCGCCCAACTGTTTCAACCGGTCATCGTCCAGTACAAACCCTTTTTTCATGTACTCTTTCAGGATACCACTCGCCCAGATGCGGAACTGTGCCCCCCGCAAGGATTTTACCCGGTAACCAACAGAGATTATAACATCCAAATTATAATATTCAACTTGATAGGTTTTCCCGTCAGCGGCAGTTGTTGCAAATTTTGCAACAACTGCCGACCTGAAAAGCTCCCCTTCAGAGAAAATATTTTTAATATGCCGGGATATGGTCGATTTGTCCCGCTGGAATAATTCCGCCATCTGATCAATAGACAGCCAGACCGTATCCTCGTCAAAGATGGCCTCAATCTTTGTCAACCCATCTTCCGTTGTATACATGATTATGCTGGATTGGCTCATTGCTCGTTTGCCTCCCTGTGAATATTTTCCGCTTGAATGTAATAGGCCAGCAGCCGGATCATATACTCCGGCGCGTGCCTGTTGCCTAACTCCCAATCTGTGACCGTCCTGTAAGGAATTTGAAAAAACTCACAAAATTCCTTTCGATTCATGCCTGTACTTTCCCGCAGCTCTCGGATTCTGTTTATTAATTCCACGTTCCTTTCTCCCACAGGCTCAAATATAAACCTCGCCTCCGTCAGTGTTCTACATAGATAAAAATATGCGTTGCGTATCTACCATAGCATACGCCAGATAAATACGCAACGCATAAATTCAATAATTACAGCAAACGACTTTGTGTCGCTTTCCGGGAATTGCCGGTTTCTCCCTGATATTAGTGCCGGAAAGGTACAGATAAACCTGCGAAGGAGACACTGCCTTTATTTGTAATTAACGATCTGTCCGAACTCCGCCTTCAGGCTGGCGCCGCCCACCAGGCCGCCGTCGATGTCAGGTCTGGCAAACAGATCCGCGGCAGTCCTGGCATTTACGGAGCCGCCGTACTGGATGCGGATGGCTTCCGCTGTCGCTTCGTCATAGATCTCCGCGATGCAGGCACGGATGGCGGCGCAGACCTCCTCGGCCTGGTCGCTGGTAGCGGTCTTGCCAGTACCGATGGCCCAGATGGGCTCGTAGGCAATCACCGCCGCAGCTGCCTGCTCAGCGGTCACGTTCTGGAACGCGATCTTGATCTGCTGGCGAATAAAGTCAATGGTAATGCCCTGTTCTCTCTGGGTCAGGGTCTCGCCGCAGCAGATGATGGGAGTCAGGCCGTGTTCAAAAGCTTTCAGAACCTTCTTATTTACGGTCTCATTGGTCTCCGCGAAATATTCCCGTCTCTCGGAGTGACCGATGATAACATACTTTACACCGGCGTCCACCAACATGGCGGGAGCAATCTCGCCTGTGTAAGCGCCCTTTTCCTCATAATACATATTCTCTGCGCCGATCTGGATGCTGGTGCCCTTCACCGCCTCTACCGCAGGGATGATGTCAATGGCCGGTACACAGAAAACCACGTCCACTTCATCATTGACAACCAGCGGCTTTAAGGTATCGATCAGCTCCACTGCCTGACTGGGGGTCATATTCATCTTCCAGTTGCCGGCAATAATTTTTCTTCTTGCCATAATGCTGTACCCTCCTATTTGTCATCCGCCGCGTAAACGCCGGGCAGTTCCTTGCCTTCCAGGAATTCCAGAGACGCGCCGCCGCCGGTGGAGATATGGGTTACCTTATCAGCAAAGCCAAGCTGATTGATAGCCGCCGCAGAGTCGCCGCCTCCGATGATAGTAGTAGCGTCTGTGTCAGCCAGAGCCTGAGCCACGGCTACCGTTCCCTTTGCCAGGATCGGGTTCTCAAATACGCCCATGGGTCCGTTCCATACAACGGTCTTGGCAGTCTTCACAGCCTCAGCGTACAGAGCCTGGGTCCTGGGTCCGATGTCCATGCCCATCTTGTCCGCCGGAAGCTCAGTGGAGTCATAAACCTCGGTAGCAATCTCAGCGTCAATGGGATTGGGGAACTCGCTGGTAACCACGGTGTCCACAGGAAGCAGAAGCTTCTTGCCCAGCTGTTCAGCCTTGGCCATCATCTCCTTGCAGTAATCCAGCTTGCTCTCATCGCAGAGGGAGGTACCCACCTCGTAGCCCTGAGCCTTCAGGAAGGTATACACCATGCCGCCGCCGATGATCAGGGTATCGCACTTCTCTAACAGGTTGGAAATAACATTCAGCTTGTCAGCCACCTTGGCGCCGCCCAGGATCGCTACAAAGGGTCTCACCGGATTCTCCACTGCGTTGCCCAGGAAGTTGATCTCCTTCTCCATCAGATAGCCTACCGCACAGTTGCCGCCCTTGGCGCGCACATATTCGGTAACGCCGGCCACAGAAGCATGCGCTCTGTGGGAAGAGCCGAAGGCATCGCATACATAATCGTCACACAGATCAGCCAGCTCCTTGCTGAAGGCCTCGCCGTTCTTGGTCTCCTCAGCGCCGCGGAAGCGGGTGTTCTGCAGCAGGATCACATCGCCGGGCTGCATGGCTGCTACCGCTGCGGTGGCCGCCTCACCGGTTACATTGTAATCAGCCACAAACTTTACTTCCTTGCCCAGCTTCTCACTCAGTCTCTTCGCCACCGGCGCCAGGGACTCACCCTCGTTGGGGCCATTCTTTACCTTGCCAAGATGGGAGCAAAGGATCACCTTGCCGCCGTCGTTGACCAGCTTCTGAATCGTGGGCAGAGCCGCTACGATACGGGTCTCATCAGTAATCTCACCGTTCTTTAACGGTACGTTAAAGTCGCATCTGACCAGCACTCTCTTGCCCGCAGCGCTGAAATCATCTACGGATTTCTTATTTAATCCCATTTCTTTATCCTCCAAAAAATATTGGTTATCATTCCCTGTATTATCCGCTTTCTGCTATATATGAAAACCCAAAAGGGAATGACGTAAAACAGGTCCGGTCCTAAGACCGGACCCGTTCAGGTCTGTTTAAACTTTTAGCAACCGCCCTTATGCCAGCTCGCTGAAGTACTTGATGGTACGAACCATCTGAGAGGTGTAGGAATTCTCATTGTCATACCATGCAACAACCTGTACCAGATTGTCAGCGCCTACCATGGTCTGAGTAGCGTCGAAGATGGAACCATAGGTGCTGCCTACGATATCGCTGGAAACGATCTCATCCTCATTGTAGCCGAAGGACTCGGTGGAAGCCGCCTTCATTGCTGCGTTGATCTCTTCCTTGGTAACGCTCTTCTCAACGGTAGCTACCAGGATAGTAGTGGAACCGGTGGGAGTAGGAACGCGCTGTGCGGAGCCGATCAGCTTGCCGTTCAGCTCAGGAATTACCAGGCCGATTGCCTTGGCTGCGCCGGTGGAATTGGGTACGATATTGACAGCGCCTGCGCGGCTTCTTCTCAGATCACCCTTTCTCTGAGGTCCGTCAAGGATCATCTGATCACCGGTGTAAGCATGAATGGTGCTCATGATGCCGCTCTTGATGCCGGCCAGATCATTCAGGGCCTTCGCCATGGGAGCCAGGCAGTTGGTGGTGCAGCTGGCTGCGGAAATGATGGTATCCTCAGGCTTTAAGGTGGTGTGGTTTACATTGTAAACGATGGTGGGAAGGTCATTGCCCGCGGGAGCGGAAATAACAACCTTACGGGCGCCGGCGTTGATGTGCGCCTGAGCCTTTGCCTTGCTGGTGTAGAAACCGGAGCACTCCAGCACTACGTCGATCTTCAACTCACCCCATGGGCAATTGTTGGCATCTGGCTCCTTGTAAATCTTCAGAGTCTTGCCAGCAACCGTGATGGTGTCCTCGCCGGCGGAAACGGTATCCGCCAGAGCGTACTTGCCCTGAGAGGAATCATACTTTAACAGATGTGCCAGCATCTTGGGGCTTGTCAGGTCGTTGATCGCCACAACCTCATACCCTTCTGCGCCAAACATCTGTCTGAATGCAAGACGGCCGATACGGCCGAAACCATTAATTGCTACTCTTACTGCCATTTTAGATTTCCTCCTAAAATTATTTTTCAAATGTTGAAACTTTGATAAATTTATATCAGCGTCCTTATTGTACCCGTTTTTCCTATATTTGGCAAGTCCCACGGACACACTTTTTATGATTTTTTTACAGTATACTTCAGGCTTATACGGATTTCGAGCCAAAACAGGCCATTGCAGGGATGGGACCGTATATACAAACAGCAGCTGGGCCGACGGAGAAAGGCAGGATTTACTTTTTTCTTTCTTTATTGTATACTGACATACGGATATTTCCGTAAAAATCTTCAGGAAAGGAACTGCCTTTTATGCCCTGTCTGATTGATTCTCACTTACACACCTCTTTTTCCGGCGATTCTGACGCACCCATGGAGGAGGTGATCCTCTCGGCCATTCAAAGGGGTCTGCGGGGACTGTGTTTTACTGAGCACCTGGATTGGGATTATCCGGTCTGCGAAGAGTGCCCGCCCGGCACCTTTGATCTTGATTTCGACGCCTATTACAGACAGTTTGCGCTTCTTCAGGAAAAATATGCGGATCGAATTCATCTTCGGTTCGGCATTGAGCTGGGTCTGCAGCCCCACCTTTCCGCCAGGCACTGCGACCTGCTGAAAAACTGGCCCTTTGATTTTGTCATCGGCTCCACTCACGTGGTTCACGGACGCGACCCCTACTATCCCGCTTTCTACGAAGGCCGCGAGGAGGCAGACTGCTATCTGGAATATTTTCAGTGCGTCCTGGAAAATATGGAGACCTTTGTCCAATATGATTCCCTGGGGCATCTGGACTATGTGGTGCGCTACGGCCCTAACAAAGACCTCTACTATACCTTTCAGAAATATCAGGACGTTCTGGATCCGATCTTAAAAAAGCTCGCCATCACCGGAAAAGCTCTGGAATGCAACACCGGCGCCATCCGGTACGGGCTCCGGGAATTAAACCCGTCTCTTCTTATTTTAAAAAGGTACCGACAGCTGGGCGGAGAATTCATAACCATCGGCAGCGACGCCCACACCCCTGACCGACTGGGAGACGGTTTTGATCGTGCCTGTGAGGTGCTGAAGGCCGCAGGCTTCTCTTATTACACGATTTACGAGAAAAGAAAGCCAAGGTTTTTGAAATTATAGTCTATTTCCGCCGGACAGAGTCGAAAAATATGACGGAAAACCATTTTAAAGTAAACGATAAAAATAATTTGTCGTTCACTTTAAAGGTGATTGCGCAATGCATACCGCCCACGCCTCATTAATATAATGAAGAAAAGGCTGCTGCCCACGGCTGTCTCATGGCTGCGGACGGCAGCCGCTGATATTTTCCGAGGCAGCCATGAAAAAGCATCCCATTCTTGTTGGAACCCTGATTTTATCCTCCGCCAGTATCATTTCCCGAATCATCGGCTTTTTTTACCGTATTTATCTGTCCCGTGCTTTCGGGGCGGAAGCTCTTGGCGTTCTGCAGATGACGGCCCCGATCACCGCCATGGTCACCGCTGTCAGCTGTGCCGGTATCCAGACAGCTCTTTCCAAGCGAATCTCAGAATTAAAGGACTCCGACCGGCAGGGTCAGAGCTCCTATCTGCTCTGCAGCCTGTTCTGGAGTGTGGGGCTTTCCTGCATCCTGGCCGCGCTGGTATGGCAGTTCTCCTCTTTTCTTTCCAATGAATATCTGCAGGAGCCGAGAACCGAAGCTCTCTTAAAAATCACCGCACTCTCGTTCCCCCTGTCCGCCGCCCACGGCTGCTTCTCCGGGTACTATTTCGGCAGACGAAAAACCCGCGTTCCCGCCATAAGCCAGCTGATTGAGCAGCTGGTGCGGGTGGGCTGTGTGGTCGCGCTGTGCAGTCTTGCCGCCACACAGGGATGGGAAGCTTTTTTGAGCTTCGCTGTGCTGGGTTCTGCAATCGGGGAACTGGCCGCAGTAGCGGTCTGCCTGATTTCCATCCGTGCGGAAAATATACGCACGACCCCGGAAGCGCATACAAGTCCCAACCGTCACAGGCAGCCTGATGTCCATGCAGGGTTCAATGATTGCAGGCGGCCTGACTCGCTCATAAATTCCAGTGTATACTTCAACTGTAAAAAGCATGCCAACGTTCTCTCCCGCACCGGGGAATTATTTTCCATAGCAATACCGCTGTCCTTCAACCGGCTGGCGCTGAACTTTCTGCAAAGCCTGGAAGCCGTTCGCATCCCTCTCTCCCTGCAGCTTTACGGTTATTCCTCCGCTCAGGCCCTGACTGTTTACGGCATTCTGACCGGCATCGCCCTGCCTGTCCTGTTTTTTCCGGGTGCTTTTCTGGGAGCCTTCAACCACATGCTGCTGCCTACCGTCTCCCAGGCGCAGAGTCAGAAAAACTACGGCAAAATCCGGACTCTCACCGTCAACACCAGCTTTACCGTTGTATTCGGGGGACTGCTCTGCGGCCTTGCCTTTTTCATGTTTTCTGATTTTCTGGGCGGCACAGTCTTTGGAGAGCCGCTGGCCGGAGGATATATTCGCTCCCTGTGTCTGCTCTGTCCTCTTCTATATCTCAATCAGGTGCTCTCCGGCATCCTCCAGGGTCTAGGCAAAGCCCTTACCATTTTTTTCATCAACGCAATCAGTGTTTTTATCCGGCTGGGCTTCGTTTTTTTCTGCATTCCGTGCATCGGGATTCAGGGCTATTTTTACGGACTACTGGCAAGCCAGCTTGTGACGGTCTGTTTATTTCTTTCTCAATTTATCAGGATTTCACGCAATACATAAATATTTTAATGTCCTTTTTCATGCACAGCCTGCATAAATGTAAAAGAAATTTTCTAAAATACAGCTTTTGCAGAAATTTCTTCTCTAAATAATTTGCAAAAAATATATAAATATAATAAGATAGAAAGCAGCGCTTCAAAATCGTTTTTCTGTTTCAGAAGAAGTTGCTGTGAATCAGACAATTATGAGCAAAATCAAGAATACACCAAAGGAGAATCAACTGCAATGAGTTTCAAGTACGATAAGCTGCTCCCCACCCCTCAGGAAATCCTGGAGGCTTACCCTCTGCCGGCATCACTGGCCAAAATCAAGGCGGAACGGGACGCCGAAATCCGGGCGGTAATTGAAGGAAAGAGTGATAAATTTCTGGTCATTATCGGTCCCTGCAGTGCGGACAATGAGGATGCGGTCTGCGATTATATCAACCGGCTGGCCGGCATCAACGATAAAGTAAAGGACAGACTGATTCTGATTCCCAGGATTTATACCAATAAGCCCCGCACCAACGGCGACGGCTACAAGGGTCTGGCAAGCCAGCCCAACCCGGCAAAGGCGGAGGATTTCGCGGCGGGTCTTCTGGCCGTGCGCCACATGCATACCCGCTGCATCCGTGAAACCGGTTTAAGCGCCGCGGATGAGATGCTCTATCCGGAGAACTGGCCTTATGTGGAGGACCTGCTCTCTTACGTGGCCATCGGCGCCCGCTCTGTGGAGGATCAGCATCATCGTCTGGTCAGCAGCGGCTTCGATGTGGCTACCGGCATGAAAAATCCCACCAGCGGCGACATGACGGTCATGCTCAATTCCATCTATGCGGCTCAGCAGAGGCATACCTTTACCTTCCGGGGCTACGAGGTTTCCACCGACGGCAATCCTCTCTCCCATGCCATCCTGCGCGGCTCCACCAGCAAGAACGGCAGAAATCTGCCCAATTACCACTATGAGGATCTGGTCAACCTGCTGAATATGTACGGAGAGCGGGACCTGAAAAACCCGGCCTGCATCGTGGACACCAACCACTCCAACTCCAGCAAGCAGTTCAAGCAGCAGATCCGCATTGCCAAGGAGGTGCTGCATTCCAGAAAGCTGGACGGCGACATCCGGCGAATGGTCAAGGGTCTGATGATTGAGAGCTACATTGAGGAAGGCTGCCAGAAAATCGGGGAGGGTGTGTACGGCAGATCCATCACCGACCCCTGCCTTGGCTGGAAGGATTCCGAGGAGCTGATTTATCATATCGCGGAGACAGCATAAAACAGGTACAGACCTTTCCCATATTCCATAGATGTCTTGAAACCACCGGATTGCTTCTCATGTCAGAGTGATATTTCTGAGCTGTCGGTCTGCTTCCCGCACATCCCGAATTCTTTTTTCTGCATTCAGAGCGGTGGAGGCGTTGATCAGCGCCTGCCACCGCTTTTTGTATGCGCCATCTGTCAGCGAATAATCTCCAAAATGCTCTCTGGGCTGCCCGCCCTCCAGCATCTCATGCAGCATCACGCCCAGTGCGAAAATGTCCACACTCACCCCGGCTCTTTCCAGATGCCAGCACTCCGGCGCGGCATAACCCGGCGTTCCCCGAAATCCGATATGTCCCTGCTCCTCCCCCTGATACCAGGCATTCCCGTAATCCAGTAAATACACGCTTCCATCCGGCGTCAGAAGCACATTTTCCGGTTTCAGATCCCCATAGATGATCGGTCTCCCCCGATGATGAAGCACATCCAGAATTTTACACAGACGTCTGCCTGTCTGCACCGTCTCCCGCTCCGTCAGAGTATGACGCCTGTCCAGCCTTTCCCGCAGAGTTTCCCCGTCATAGAAGGGCATGGTATACCAGGGCATAACATCGGTCATCTCATAATCAGGCGATCCACCTGCCATATCATAGTGATACAGAAAAGGAATTCCCTCTCCCCTCAGCCGCCGCAGAATATCAATTTCCCTCCGCAAAGCCCAGGCGGATTTTTCATTTGCCGCCAGCTTCAACACCAGCCTCCAGGATACACCTTCGCTGTGCATAAGCCAGGTTTCAGACATGGTCCCCTGGTGGAGCCGCTGCCCGGGATACCAGCTTCCCGGAAGCTTCTCCGCTGTTTTTTCCCGGACATTTTCCACCTCAGCTTCCATATACATCAGCGTTTTTGTATTTTCCCAATGATCACTTCCGACGCAGATTCCATTCTTCATCTATCTTGTCTCCCAGAGCATAAAATAGGCGTAATTCAGGCTGTCCTCCATAACACAGTCCATAATATTTTTCTGCCAGATGTTTCCCAGAAGAGCCGGCCCGGATTCCCCGGGATTCTCCCCAGCGGAATTCTCCTCCATCACATTTTTCTGTATCTGCTCCAGCTCCTCCGCAAGGGGAAGAGACGCAGCCTCTCCTTCCCTGTGGACACAGGCTCCAAAAGACGGACCAATCTGATATTCTCCCTCCAACACCTGCTCCCCCGCCCGGTAAAGCCTTTTGTCACAGTACAGATACAACCGGCATTTCAGGCTGGAACTGACACGAAGCATTTCCCTGTTGATCTGTGCCTCCGAAGCCGGAATGACTGTTCCCAGCTCCCCTGTAAACCACTGTCTCAGCCTGTCCTGATATTGCTGTGTCTTCGCTCTCTCCCGCCAGACAGCCCACACCAGCACATCCTGCCCCTGTATTTGCCCGGCCAGACTCACCATGTGAGAGCCGGCATCCACACTTTCCTTATCTATGTAACCCTCTGTATGATACATTTTATCTCCTTCCAACCCAACACTACGCTACACTAAAACACACTCAGAAAATTTTTCAGCCAGACCGGATGCACTGTGCTCTCCAGATAGAGCCCCGTCAAAAAAAGCACAATCGCGGCCAGGGCAAAGCCCGGTCTTTCCCGGATGGCCCGGCGCTTTTCATACATATCCCCGGAAGTCTGGCAGAACATAAGGCCGCACAGGATCGCACCCAGATAAAAAAAGATATAGGGAATGTATAAAAATACCCAGAGCAAAACCCCTTTCAAATGATACTGTTCCACACAGGCCTGAAGCCAGATTCCCGCCTCCACCCCCATCAGAAAGCCTCCCAGCTTCAGTCCCGGACTCCCCACGCCATACCACCACAGCAGCACAAAGGCTCCGAAAGCAAAAACTCTTCTGGGCAGCAGATAAAAAAAATAAGATTTCCCTTCAATCAGGCTGTCTCTCACCAGATACAGGCTGTCCACATCCAGAAGAGAAATATCCTGCAGCAGCTTTTGCCTGCACAGGATTACCAGAATACAGCCAAGCACAAAGCCCGCCCCCATAATCACGCTAAAACGCTTTCCCTGCACTGCAGTGCGGCCAAACTGTCCGCCGCCGGAGTGTTCCGTAACCTTCATATCCGGCCACCATCCTTTCCCGAACATTTTATGCGATGAAAAAATGAAATAGACCTCTCAGCGGAAAGCAAAAAGAGGATTCCCCACTTTCAGGAATCCTCTTTCGTAATGTGCTTTTTAATTTTAAATTGTTACCTTATGCTTCAGGCCCTTAATCTATTATGAGCCATGCTCTGCGCAGGAATCTACAGTCCAGCCTGAGCCATCACTTCTGCGGCGAAATCATCCTTCTTCTTCTCAATGCCCTCGCCGGTCTCAAAGCGAACAAAGCGCTTCACGGAAAGCTTCGCGCCATTGGCCTTGGCAACCTGAGCCAGGTACTGGGAAACGGTCTGCTTGCCGTCCTCAGCCTTCACATAAATCTGATCCATCAGGCAAATCTCCTTGAACTCCTTATTGAGACGGCCATTGATGGTGCCATTGATCACCTTCTCAGGCTTACCGGCAAACGCGGGATCATTGGCAATCTGCTCCTTTAAGATCTCGATCTCATGCTGTCTGTACTCCTCGGAAATCTCGGAAGCGGACACATACTTGGGACGAAGCGCCGCGATCTGCATGGCAATATTGTTAAATGCCTCTCTCACCGCGTCGTTGACAACGTCGGCTGCTGCATCCACGATGACGCCAATCCGACCGCCGCCGTGTACATAGGTGGCCACAAAGCCTTCCTCTGCCACTACCTTTTCAAAACGACGGATGGTCAAATTCTCACCGATCACAGCCACCTTCTCCACCAGAGCGTCCTTCACGGTGACTTCCGGCTTCTCCATCCAGGGCTCCGTCAGGAAAGCGTCAAGATCTTTGGAATCGCTCTTCACCGCCTGAGTTGCCACGCTCTTCACATAGGCCTGAAAATCCGCGTTCTTTGCCACGAAATCTGTCTCGGAGTTAACCTCCACAACCGCCGCGGTCTGATCATCCGCCTTAGCGATAGCACACAGACCCTCAGCCGCGATGCGGCTGGCCTTTTTCTCCGCCTTTGCCTGTCCGTTCTTTCTCAGGAAATCCACAGCGGCCTCCATATCGCCGCCGCACTCGGTCAAAGCTTTTTTGCAGTCCATCATGCCTGCGCCGGTCATCTCGCGCAGTTCCTTTACCATTGCTGCTGTAATAGCCATATTCTCAGTCTCCTTATTTCTTTATGCCTCTGCGGCCGCCACTTCCTCAATATCGGAAGCCTCGCCCTCAGCCGCCGCTGCCATGGACTCCTCTACATCAGCGGTCTCGCCCTGATTTGCCTCAATAACAGCATCCGCCATCTTGGAAACAATCAGCTTCACCGCGCGAATGGCATCGTCATTGCCGGGGATAATATAATCCAGCTCCTCAGGATCACAGTTGGTATCGCCAATACCAAACAGGGTGATGCCCAGCGCATGAGCCTCCTGCACACAGATGCGCTCCTTCTTGGGGTCAACCACAAAAATAGCGTCCGGAACTCTGTCCATATCCTTGATACCGCCCAGATTCTTCTCCAGCTTCTCCCATTCCTTTCTCAGAGCCACAACCTCTTTCTTGGGAAGAACGTCAAAGGTGCCGTCCACAGCCATATTCTCAATCTCTCTGAGTCTGGCAACACGGCTTCTGATGGTCCTGAAATTGGTCAGCGTGCCGCCCAGCCATCTCTGATTCACATAATACATACCGCAGCGCTCCGCCTCGGTCTTGACCGCGTCCTGAGCCTGCTTCTTGGTACCCACAAACAGAATGGTGCCGCCGTTTGATACGATCTCCACCACGGCCTTGTAAGCCTCATCCACCTTCACCACTGACTTCTGCAGGTCAATGATGTGAATCCCGTTTCTCTCGGTGAAGATATAGGGAGCCATCTTGGGGTTCCATCTTCTTGTCTGGTGGCCAAAATGTACGCCGGCCTCCAAAAGCTGCTTCATTGAAATAACGCTCATAATTTCCTCCATTCGGTTTTTCTTTCGCCTGCTGTTTCGGCCCCGTGCGTTATTACGGGGTTGTCTCAGCTGACACTCCTTCCAATTTGTCAGACACCAAATTCTACGGAGACCGACAGCCAATCGGCAGACGTGTTTTTTAGTCAACATTTAATTTTTAACACAAAAACACCCTATTGGCAATAGGGTGTTTTAAATTTTTTTAATTATTAGGGAAAAATCTATTTTTTTAAATTTTTCTTCAACTCGGCTACCTCCGAGTATACCACATCATTTAAGACCTTGATGTAGGTGCCCTTCATGCCGGAGGAGCGGGATTCGATGATGCCCGCGGACTCAAACTTCCGCAGAGCATTGACAATCACGGAACGGGTGATACCCACCCGGTCGGCAATTTTGGAAGCCACCAGAATTCCCTCGGTGCCGTCCAGCTCGTCAAAGATATGGACGATCGCCTCCATCTCCGAGAAGGACAGGGTGTTGATAGCGGATTTGACCACATTAACCTTGCGCACCTCCTCAGCGTTCTCCTCATTGACCGCCCGCAACATCTCCAGCCCCACCACAGTGGAGCCATATTCACACAGAATAATGTCATCGATGCCGTACTGCTCCTCATTGCG
>JAJQID010000286.1 GCA_021199405.1 Lachnospiraceae bacterium | reverse complement strand
GATATCGTGAAAAGAAAGACCGGCGCCAATGCGGATGAAATTGTGATCAGCACGGGGTGGGGATGACAGTACAGTGAGACTGAATATTGTTGAGGCGGTGGAGGTATTATTTGGGCTTGACGCTCATAAGATAAAAGTAGTTAAGAAGAAAGCGGAGGAGTAATGGATTTGAAGAGCATGGTAAAAAAGAACCAGGTCATGATCACGGCGCTGGCGGTGATGATCGCGGCTGCCGGATATCTTCATTTCGCGGGGGAGGCGTCGGAGGAGGTATTGGAGACAAGCGCCGAGGTTTCCGATGAAACCCTGATCAGTGACCAGCTGACCATAGAGGATCTGCTGGATGAGTATGACAGCACGGTACTGTCGGATATTACGGATGAGGATCTGGAGCAGGCGGCGCTGATGGAGGAGCTGGACACCCAGACGGAGGTGGAGCTGGAGAACTATTCAGATGACGTCATGACCAGCGTGGAACCGGAATCCGATGAAATTCCGGGGGAGACCGTGTATACGTCCTCGACCGGGGTGGCCACCATCAATGACGCCAAGCTTTTAAAGGAACAGACCCGGGCCAAAAATGAGGAAAGTCTGTATGCCATCATTGAAAGCACGGAGGTGACAGACGAGCTGAAGGCGGAGGCCATTCAGGATATCATTGCCATGACCAACCGGGCGGATATGGAAACCGGGGCGGAAATTCTGCTGCAGGCCAAGGGCTTTTCTGACTGTATCGTCAGTATCTCGGACACCGGGGTGGATGTGGTCGTCAACGCGGCTTCCCTGACGGATGCTCAGCTGGCGCAGATCGAGGATATCGTGAAAAGAAAGACCGGCGCCAATGCGGATGAAATTGTGATCAGCACGGTGGCAACGGATTAAAGGAAATTCACAGTCGTTCCTTAAGAAAATCTTAAAGAAAAAATACTTGCGTCATCCGCATATACAGGGGTATATTTTTTACTGAAAGACGACGTAAAACGACAATGCCCGCGGTCGGGGAGAAACCTTCGGGTGTCTCCCTTTTTTCATGCAGGAGAAAGAAAATGCGAGATTTAAGATCCAAAAGAGAAAATACAAAGGAAAGCACCATGAATGAGAATGTGGAACCGGGTACGAATGGGGAGAAAAAAACGGATGAAGCCTCTTTACAAAAGCGAAGCGGCTTACATTTTCTTACTTTTGTGATTGTCCTTCTGTGGGACGAGATTTTGCTGCGGATATTTACGGAGACGGAGGTGCTTGCGTACCTTCTTTTTCCGGTGCTGTCATCTATTGTCCTCGGACTTTTTCTGGGAGCCCTGACTTCTTTCTTCTCAGAGAAAATAAGCCGGCGGCTGACCATTCTCATTCTGACGGTTATTTCTGTCTTTTTTACGGTGGAATGTATTGTCAGACGCACCTACCAGACCTATATGACGGTTTCCTCCATGCTTGCGGGCGGGGGAAACGTGCTGGGAGAATTCCGAAGTGATCTGATCACGGCGGTAATCAATTCTCTTTGTGTAATCCTCCTGTTTTTGCTGCCGGTGTTTTCGTATATTTTATCTGGAAAAAAAATCGCGCCCGCAAAATAGCTTCCTTTTTCATACGGTATCGGGCTTTTGCTGCTGTCAGTTGTTCTGGGGGCGGGTACAGCGGCTTATGAGGGAAAGTATTCCGCTGTCAGCGATCTGTTCCGGCTGCAGTATGAGTATGATACATCAACCCAAACCTTTGGACTGATGACCGGTACGCTGCTTGATTTTGTGTACAGGCTGCCGGGAATGAAAACTGTCAGCTTTGTGTCGGCGTCAGACGAGACTGGTGCATCTGAGTCAGGGGATTCCGATAATTTGCAGTCAGCATTAGAGCAGGAGAATGCGTCCGGTGATGAAGGAGAGGGCTCATCTGAGATAGAAAGTGTTGATGAAGCAGAGAATGGAAAGGACGGTGCGACAGGCAGCGGAGAGGAAGGCATTATCGACGGCGGCACCGAAGATTCATCTGAAAATGAGGGAGACTCCGGAAACATGGACAGGGAGGGCGACCATCAGGAGGAAGCAGAGCCGGAAGCTGTGGAATATGGTTACAATGTTCTGGATATTGATTTTGACGCGCTGATTGCCTCCGAGACGGACAGCAGCATTATTGCGCTGCATGAGTATGTGTCAGGTCTCACACTCACCTCCCAAAATGAGTACACCGGACTTTTTACAGGAAAGAATTTGATTCTCATTACCGCGGAGGCCTTCAGTGCGCAGGTAATCAATGAGGAGCTGACGCCCACTCTTTACCGCCTGGCAAATCAGGGGATTCAGTTCACGGATTTTTATCAGCCGGCCTGGGGCGGCTCTACCTCCACGGGGGAATATTCCGTCCTTCTGGGACTTGTGCCCACCAACGGGGTTTCTTCCATGTATGAGACCATTGGCAAAAATGTTTATTATACCATGGGAAATATGCTGGGGCAGCAGGGCTATTCCACGCTGGCTTTTCACAACGGGACCTATACGGTTTACCGCAGGAATGAGACTCACACCAATCTGGGCTATGATAACTTCCTGACCTTTGGTAGCGGCCTGCTGGATATTCAGGAGTGGAGCAATTATGACGAGGACACAATCAGTGCGATTCTGGAAAATTACGTGGATGACCAGCCCTTCAGCTGGTACTGGATGACTTACAGCGGCCATGGCTCCTACAAGGCCGGGGACGGCCGCACCACCAGAAATATAGAGCGTGTACGGGAGGTGCTGGGCGATACCTATAAGGACACGAC
>JAJQID010000210.1 GCA_021199405.1 Lachnospiraceae bacterium | reverse complement strand
GAGGATGAAAAGGGGCTATTGACGATTGTCCGGGCTGATGGGAATGAGAAAATGTCAATGATATGTAATTGCGGAACACAGGAGGTTGACCTGACGGAATACGTCGGATTGATGGAATTAATTCGGGAAAAAGAGTTTGAGGGCAGGCTGGGAGCGATGGAAGCGGCGGTTTTGATTGTGAATGGGGAATAAGAAAAAGAGCCTATTCTCAGGGAAGAAATCAATGACTGATAAATGTCTGAGTGAATGGAAATCCGCAGGTGAAAACAAAAACAGAGGGAGGAACGGGGAAGTGTCCCGTGCTGTGTGAAAATGGAAATACAAAAGGATTATGAGGGGCTGGAGCCTGGATATTATTATCTCACCGCGGAGGTGGTGAACGTAGGAGCCTACAACTGCGGCGTTCTCTACGGAAGAGGAAAGGGACAGAAGGAGTGTACCACCACCCTGCCGCTGACAACGGGAGGAGTAACGGAAGGCCCCCGCAGGGCGGTGGTCAGAGGCATTCGGGTGGGGGACGACGGCACAGCCCGTGTGGGACTTCACATCAAAAGCTGTGAGCCGGACAGTATGGGAGTTCAGAATCTGGAGCTGGTCAGGGAGGCGAACCAGTCCGCTCCGTATCGCTTTTATAAGGGCGGCGATATTTCCGAGCTTTCCTGGCTGGAGGCGGAAGGGGCGGCTTTTCATGGCGAGGATGGCGGGAAAGCGGATGCGCTGGAGCTTCTGGCAGCCAACGGCTGGAATATCGCCCGGCTTCGCGTCTATGACAATCCCGGCAAGGGCCGGGGCAACGGCTCCTATTATTGTAAGGAAGGATACATGACTCTCCAGGATGTGCTGGGGCTGGCAAAGCGGGCGAAGGCTCTGGGCATGGAGCTGGAGCTGACCATTCATTACAGTGATTACTGGACCAATGTGGACGCGCAGAGGATGCCTCAGCGCTGGGAGAAGGAGCTGGCAGGGCTTGATGAGGCGCAGACGCTGGATAAGCTTTGCAAGCTGGTATATCAGTACACCTGTGATGTGATGAGAGCCATGAAAGCCCAGGGCACAGAGCCTGAATTTGTTTCCATCGGAAATGAGATTCAGGGAGGAATCCTGTATCCCTATGGACATTACACAAAGTGGGAGAATCTGGCGAGGCTTTTGTCCGCCGGCAGCAGGGCAGTGACGGACATCTGTCCTGACAGTCGCGTCATTATGCATCTGGACAACGCCGGGCAGTATGACAAATATTATAATTTCTTTGATAACTGTGTAAAATACGGTGTTCCCTATGATGTCATCGGTCCCTCCTACTATCCCTTCTGGTTCAATAAGGATGTGGACACGGTGGTGGAATTCTGCAATAAAATGATTGAGCGTTATCAGAAGGATATCATGATCATGGAGACGGGATATAATTTCAGCCCTGTGCGCCCGGATGGCTATCCGGGACAGCTGGAGCACAACGGACCCTATCCGAAGGACGGCGATTTCTACGGCAGTACTCCTCTGGGACAGAAGCATTTCATGGAGGATTTATTTAATGGTTTAAAGAGCGTGGGGCTGGGAACGGGACATGGGTGCCTGGGGGATCTGTACTGGGATCCGGTGATGGTGGAGCAGACCGGTATCGGCTGGGCGCTGAAGGAGGCGGACGACCAGGTGGACGTCAATCTGGTGTCCAATACCACCCTTTTTGATTTTGAGCATAAGCTGCTGCCGGTGATGGGAGCGTATCGGTGGAATAAAGAGGGATGATTACGGCTGATAATAGTGATAATGATTTAAAAAAAGTCGCGGATTGTTGAATTTTGTCAAAATCCGCGGCTTTTTCTTTTGCAAAACTAAAGTGACGATATAACGACCACATGCGACAAATAATGATGATATACTCTCTCCATTGACGAACCTGTGAATAGTAACATCCATTGAAGCATTGTTACAGTTTTTAAATCAATGGTTGAAAAGGACAGATTTTTCTGTTAAAATAGGAGATGAGTAAAAATGCACTCAGAAAATGATATTTTTACATCTTCTAAAGAGAAAACAACAGACATTATGGCTGTTGGGAGCAGCTTAAACGAGCCACAGGCGAAGCGCACTGTGCGGGACAGTGTCTTTACCCATCTTTTTCGAGATAAAAGATATCTGATGCAGTTTTACAGAGCGCTGCATCCGGAGGATGGGTCAGCCACGGAGGAGAATCTTGTCAACATTACGATTGATAATGTCCTTGTAGATGGCCCGTACAATGACCTGGGGTTTCTTGTGGGAGACAGGATGATGATTTTGACAGAGGCGCAGAGCACCTGGTCAGTCAACGTGGTCATCAGAGGCTTTCTTTATCTCGCGGAAACACTACGGAAATATTTTGCTCAGCATAAAAGCAACCTGTATGGGAGCAAAAAGGTATGCCTGCCCAGAATGGAGCTGTATGTGATCTATACCGGGGACAGGGGGAAAAGACCGGATGAGCTTTCGCTTACGGACGAATTTTTTGGAGGTGAGAAATGTGCGGTTGATGTGACGGTAAAGATGATTTATGGAAGCGCGGCTTCCGGTGAGGATGGTGAGGAGGATATTATCGGACAGTATGTGAACTTTTGCAGAGTTTACACAGAGCAGTATCAATTGTATGGAAGAAGCAGGCAGACAATTGCGGAGACGATCAGAATTTGCAGGGAGCACAACATATTGAAAGAGTATCTGGAAAGCAGGGAAACGGAGGTAATGACCATGATGGAGTTTGGAATCGATCGGGATTTCTTTGTGGAGATTTATTATGAAAATAAATATCAGGAGAAATATCAGGAGAAGTTTGAGAGAGAGCTTGAGAGAGAGGTCGCGAAAAAGGCGGAGGAAGTAACCAGAAGTGTGACGGAGGAAGTAACCAGGAGTGTGACAGAGAAAGTAACCAGGGATGCAGTTGAAAAAACGAGAACAGAAGCTGCAATGAAGATGCTCCGGGAGGGGAAATTAACGATGGAGCAGATTGCATATTATCAGGACTTGCCGATTGATACAGTGAGGCGGCTGAGCGATGAACTGCTTACATTGGCATAAAAGGAAGGATTCATAAAATTATAATTGATATGCATAAGTCACAGATTTTTGATTCAGTTTAAAATCTGTGACTTTTATATTGTCAGGCAGCACATTGTCAGGCCTGGAATAATTATTCAAAAAAATATTGACATAATGATATCAAAATGATATCATTAAGGAGCAATCAATGCAAAACGGATATGTCCGCTGACGCGGACATCACTATGAATAAAAGTCGATTGCTCCGCAATCGCTGCCTGCATTCGCAATCTGCTCATACAGGTCAGGTTCTCTAATATCCAATCATCTGTGCAAGCACACCCAAAGGGCGTACCTTGTGTAAGCTTGCCCATCTGATTGTCTATTGAGAACACTTTTATAGTAAATAAAGTGGCAAATGAGAAGGAGATAATGAATCATGGAAGAAAAAGTATTGAACAATCGAAAAAACGGCATGGCCTGTCTGCTGCTGATCATCATACTGTACGCGGCGGCGATTGGACTTGTGGTGTATGCTGGCATTCAGTTGGCCGGTGAAGCCTGGGGAGCCTTCGCGGTTGCCCTGATGGTGGTGGGTATCGTTTATCTGTGCCTGGGCTGGATTCCGTTTCTGGGCCTGAAGGTGTTAAAGCCCCAGGAGGCCATGGTGCTGACTCTGTTCGGCAAATATGTGGGGACCATCAGGGAAGCCGGCTTTTACTTTGTCAACCCGTTCTGCGTCAGCGTCAACCCGGCGGCCAAAACCCGCTTAAAGCAGAGTGGCGATGTGGACCATCCTGGTCCCATGTCTTTTATCACACAGGCGGAAAACGGCCTGCAGCTTACCGTCGGCAATGACGGGGGCGGCAAAAAGGTTTCTCTGAAAATCATGACGTTAAATAATAACCGCCAGAAGATCAACGACGCTCTGGGCAATCCGGTAGAAATCGCCATTGCGGTGATGTGGAGGGTGACGGACACGGCAAAGGCTGTTTTCAATGTAGACAATTATAAGGAGTATCTGTCCCTGCAGTGCGACAGCGCTCTGCGCAATATTGTTCGTCTTTATCCATACGATGTGGCGGAGAATATCGACACCACCGGGGACGGAATCGCTGATGAGGGAAGTCTGCGAGGCTCCAGCGACATTGTAGCGCAGAGAATCCGGGACGAAATTCAGAGTAAGGTTCAGGAAGCCGGCCTGGAGATTATCGAGGCAAGGATTACTTATCTGGCATACGCTCCGGAGATCGCGGCGGTGATGCTGCAGCGTCAGCAGGCGTCAGCCATCATTGATGCCAGAAAGATGATCGTGGACGGTGCTGTTGGCATGGTGGAGATGGCGCTGGACCGCCTGAATGAGAGACAGACCGTGGTGCTGGATGAGGAGCGCAAGGCGGCCATGGTCTCCAATCTGCTGGTTGTGCTGTGCGGCAATAAGGACGCTCAGCCGATTGTGAATTCGGGAAGCTTGTACTGATATGGCAGAAAATGGGAAAAAGCAGGTGCCCCTGCGCCTGTCGGCAAAACTGTATGACGCTATCGCGGCCTGGGCGGAGGACGACTTCCGCTCAGTCAACGGCCAGATCGAGTATCTTCTGACGGAGTGCGTGCGCCAGCGCAAAAAGAACGGCGCTTCGGTGCCCCATGATCTGGATGAGCCGCCGAAGTTTGATATTGAATGATGTCAGGATTTCGGGAGCACGAAATGCGGACACCCGCAGGGCGTTTTAGAAAGAAATCTGTGTATCATATATTTTTGCAGATTTAACCGTTGAATAGAATCAGGCAACCGGAGTAAAATATACGTAAGAGTTCAGACGCAGAATGAGGAGGTACGATATGGCAAAGAAATTATTATCCCGCGGGGAAGTGCCCGTGGAGCAGACCTGGGATATTTCCCTGATTTATAAGACAGAAAAGGAGTTCCAGGCGGATGTAAAGGAGGTCAAAAGGCTGCGGGAGGAAATGGTCCGCGTATATAAGGGGCATCTGGACACGCCTCAGGCAGTAAATGACTGCCTTGACGCATACAGAACCCTGCTGGAAAAAATGTATCTGGCGCAGCAGTATACCAGCCTGGCTGCCTCTGTGGATCACTATGACTCTGAAATCCAGGATCAGGCGGGCCAGATTGGCCGCCTGTGCGCCCAGGTGGACAGCGATTTAAGCTTTATCGACAGCGAGATTTCCGAACTGCCCGGGGAGATCTTAAAAGAGGCCATGGAAGCGTCCGAGCCCAACCGGTGCTATCTGGAGGACGTACTCAGAAATAAGCCTCACCGTCTGCATCCGGAGGCGGAGCGGGTGCTCAGCGCGGTGTCCCGGACGTTGGAAAGTCCTTATGAAATCTATAATGCGGCCAAGCTGGCGGATATGCGTTTCCCTTCCTTTACGGCGGAGGGGGAGGAGCATTCCTTAAGCTATTCCCTCTTTGAGGACAATTACGAATACGATGAGAATACTGAGGTGCGCCGGGCGGCCTTTGCGGCTTTTTCCAAAAAGATAAAGGAATATGAGAATGTGACAGCCGCCGCCTATAACACTACTGTGCAGCAGGAAAAAATCATGGCCGGTCTGAGGGGCTTTGACTCTGTGTACGACTATCTTTTGTTTGACCAGAAGGTGACACGGGAAATGTACGACCGCCAGATTGATCTGATCATGAAAAAGCTGGCCCCGCATATGAGGAAATACGCGAAGCTTCTGAAAAAGGTCCACAAGCTGGATAAAATGACCTACGCCGATCTGAAGCTGCCGGTAGACCCGGAGTACAATCCATCGGTTACCATTGAGGATTCAAAGGAATATATTGAAAAGGGTCTGGCCATCATGGGCGACGACTATGTGGAGATGATTCAGACCGCGTACCGGGAGAGGTGGATTGATTTCGCACAGAATCAGGGCAAGGACACGGGCGGCTTCTGTGCCAGCCCTTACGGAAGGAATTCCTTTATTTTACTGAGCTGGAATGAGAGAATGTCGGATGTGTTTACGCTGGCCCATGAGCTGGGGCATGCCGGACATTTCCGCCTCTGCAACAGCGCACAGTCCATTTTTGATACCAGGGTGTCCACTTACTTTGTGGAGGCGCCCTCCACCATGAATGAACTGCTGCTGGCCCACTATCTTCTTGGCACGAAGGAGGATCCCCGTTTCCGCCGCTTCGTCCTCTCTAATATGGTCAGCAACACCTATTATCACAATTTTGTAACTCATCTGCTGGAGGCCGCTTACCAGAGGGAGGTTTACCGGCTGGTGGACGAAGGACGCACCATGCAGTCGGAGACCCTGAGTCAGATTATGAAGGACACCCTGCAGAAGTTCTGGGGCGACGCCGTGGAGCTGACGGAGGGCGCGGAGCTGACCTGGATGCGCCAGCCCCATTATTATATGGGACTGTATTCCTACACCTACAGCGCCGGCCTGACCATCGCCACCCAGATGTGCAAGCGCATTGAGAACGAGGGAAAAGAGGCCATTGAGGACTGGAAAAAGGTGCTGTCTGCGGGCAGTACTCTGGCGCCGGTGGAGTTGGCGGCTCTGGCAAAGATCGATATTACCACCGATCAGCCGCTTTTGGACACCATCGATACCATCGGGAGCTATATTGACGAGATTTGTGAGCTGACGGAGAAAATATCGTAATTGTGCCCGCATTCAGCGGCTTAAGCGCATTATAATGTTTCATCATTCGAAGGGAGTGCTTTTGGCACTCCTTTTGTTATGCTAAATTACACAAAATTTTCAAATTTTTCTGATTTTGACGGGGTCGGCGCGGAGATTTTACAATTCTTTACAATGAAGTGATATTTCAGGAAAGGGAAAAGAGTTATACTACAGATGGCAAAAAAAGAACATAACAGAATATTCCGAAGAAGGGAAAGATGAAAAACGACATGAAAACGATGACAAGAAGAGATTTTCTGAAGGCTTCCGTGATTGGAGGAACCGGACTGGCGTCCATGAGCCTGGTCGGCTGCGGGACAGACGCGAATGCGGAGGAAACACTGGATTTAAGAGAACTGACACTGGATGAAATAATAGAAGGAGCTCAGGAGGAAGGAAAAATTGCGTCTGTGGGAATGCCGGACGACTGGGCCAACTGGGCCGGAAGCTGGGAGACGATCACTGAGAAATACGGGATTACCCATGAGGATACGGATATGAGTTCGGCGGAGGAGCTTTCCACCTTTGAGTCGGAAAAGGACGCCGCCACGAAGGATATCGGCGATGTAGGGCAGGCCTTCGGGCAGACAGCCATCGATATGGACGTGGTACAACCTTATAAAGCAAGCACCTGGGAGTCTGTTCCTGACTGGGCCAAGGATCCTGACGGCAACTGGGTGATTACTTATGTGGGTACCATGAGCAGTATGGTGTTTGAGGACAATGTGGATACCGTAATTGATTCCTGGCAGGCTCTGAAGGACAGTGACTGCATGGTGACGGTTGGCGATGTGGTGAGAGGGGCTTCCTCACAGATGGCGGTGCTCTCCTGCGCCTACGCCCTGGGCGGCGGCCCTGATGATCTGGATCCCGCCTTTGACTTTTTCACAGAGCTTGCGGTAGCGGGACAGCTGGATGCCGGCAGCGCCAGTCTGGACAGAATGGAGAGAGGGGAGATCGGAGTGCTTCTTACCTGGGATTATCTGACGCTTCAGTACCGGGATCTGGTACAGGCGGACGCCCCGGATATGAATATTTCCTGCCATGTCATGCAGGATGGAGCCATTCAGTCCGGCTATTGCCTGGTAATTAACAAGTATGCGCCTCATCCTCACGCGGCCGCTCTGACAGTAGAATATATGCTCAGTGACGAGGGACAGATCAACCGGGCGGAGGGCTATGCCCGTCCGATCCGCTCCGATGTGGAAATCCCGGAGGAGCTGGCGGCGCGAATGATTGACGATGAGGAGTATACGGAAACCATTCCGTTGACTGACAATGATACTGCGACCGCCGCCTGCGCGGAAATCGCCAGCAGATGGGAAGAAGAGATTACTCCGCTGATCGGTTAACAGCCAAACCATCCATTCGAAAAGGACAGAAAGATTTTTATGAAAAAATTAAGGAAAGTAAGAGGCGGGGTGCTGTTTTTCCTGCCTCTGGCATTTATCGTATTATTTTTTGAATGTGTGCCTCTGGTAAGCATGATTGTGAAAAGCTTTCTGGATGAAGGCAGTCTTACACTGAACAATTATCTGCAGATTTTTCAGAAGCCGGTGTATCTGACGGCAATCCGCAACAGTCTGTGGGTCACGCTGACATCCACCTTTCTGGGGCTGGTGATCGATTTTTTCCTGGCCATGGCGCTGAGCAAAGATACGGGAAGGAGCAAGAGTCTGTATTTGTCACTGCTGAATCTGACGTCCACCTTTTCCGGCGTGCCGCTGACGATAGCTTTTATTACAATGCTGGGGACCTCGGGCGTTTTTGTACTGATCAGCAGAGCCATTGGGTTTACGCCTCTTTCCTCCTATAATCTGTATTCCATGAGGGGGATGTTTATTATTTACCTGTATTTTCAGATTCCCATGGGGACGCTGCTGCTTCTGCCGGTATTTGACAAGGTCAGGAAGGAATGGAGGGAGGCCGCCACACTGATGAACGCGGGCAGCCTCAGATTCTGGATACAGATCGGAATTCCGGTCATGATGCCGGGAATTCTGGGCACCTTTAATATGCTGTTTTCCAACGCCATTGCGGCATACTCCACCCCCTATCTTTTGGTAAACAACAGTATTTCGCTTCTGCCGATCAAGATTGTGGACATGTTTGTAGGGGATGTGAGGCAAAGACCTGGACTGGGCAGTGCGTTGTCCATTGTTCTGCTGGGAATCACAATGCTTCAGATTGGCCTGACCAATCTGTGTAAAAAGCACTTCGAGAAAGGATGAACAGGCCCTGAAGGGCAGGTATCAATGTGAAAAAACATAAAATTATCAAAGTAATCTGGGAAGTACTCATGGCAGGGTTTCTTCTTCTGCCGTTAATCACAACGCTGGTATACTCCTTTGCAACCCGCTGGCTGACCATTCTTCCGGAGGGCTTCACGCTGCAGAACTATGTGCTGACGCTGACCAATCAGAAATTTATGATGGGGATTCTGCGGGGGATGATTATTTCGGTCATTCCCGTGCTGATTACCAATGTCAGTGTGCTGCTGGCGCTTTTTGTGGTGATCGTATATCTGCCGCAGATGGAGAAGGTGGTACAGGTCCTGTGCCTGATTCCAACCACCATCAACGGAATCATTCTGGCGACCTCCGTGCTTGCCACCTATGCGGGGTCGGGGACCATTTTTGCCAACCGGATTGTCATGCTGGCGCTGATTTACTGCGTGTTCACCCTGCCTATGACCTATCAGGGGATTCGCAACAGTCTGTACGCGGTCAATACCCCGGCTCTTCTGGAAGCGGCGGAGATTCTCGGCTACAGGAAATTTCACAGCTATGTGACAGTGGTGATTCCATCTATCCTTCCGGGGCTGTGCAATTCCGCTCTGATGTGCTTCGCGGGGCTGTTCGGAGATTTTGCGATTATCAAGATCATTGCCTCCTCTCAGTATGAGACGGCGCAGTCCTATCTGTACCGCAACCGTTCCCAGGATACCCAGGAGCTGAGCGCGGCGGTGGTGATTTTACTGCTGATCACCCTGCTGATCAATTATTGCGTACACAGGAGCCAGAACAGTAAAAAGGAAAGAAGGGAAGCCTGATGTCATATATAGAATTTCATAATATCAATAAATACTTTGGAGAAAATCATGTGCTGAGAGGAATTGATCTCGGCGTGGAGGAAGGGGAGTTAGTAACCCTGCTTGGACCCTCCGGCTGTGGGAAGAGCACTCTTCTGCGCTGTCTGGCAGGGCTGGAGGAGGTGCAGGAGGGCAGTGTGTATCTGGAGGGAAATGAGATCACCCATATGGACGCCCGCCTTCGCCGGATCGGCATGGTGTTTCAGCAGTACAGCCTGTTTCCCAACATGACGGTAGCGCAGAATCTGGCTTTTGGCTTAAAGATTCAGAAAATGAAGAAACCGGAAATCGAAAAGAACGTGGACGAGGCTCTTGCGCTGGTAGGACTGGAGGAAAAAAGAAATGCATATCCGGGACAGCTGTCCGGAGGGCAGCAGCAGCGTGTGGCGCTGGCCAGGGCTATTATCACCAGACCAAAGGTGCTGCTTCTGGATGAACCATTGAGTGCCATCGATGCGAAGCTGAGGCGAAATTTACAGATTGAGATCAGAAAAATACAAAAAGATCTGAATATCACTACCATTTTTGTCACCCATGATCAGGATGAGGCCATGATCATGTCAGATCGGATCTGCCTTCTGAATGAGGGCCGCATCGAGCAGATCGGGACGCCCATCGAGGTATACACGGCGCCGAAGACCAGATTCGCGGCGGGCTTTATCGGCAATTATAATGTGATTGAACCTGAGGAATTTGAAAAAATCACGGGAGAACGCCGGGAAAACAGGGTGATCGCCATTCGGCCGGAGACCATCGCCATCTCCCGGGAAAAAGCGGAAAGGCCGGATTCCTATACGTTTGAGGGAAGAGTGATAGAGAGCCGTTCCAGAGGCAGTGTGCTCCGCTACATGCTGGATGTGAACGGAGTGGAGCTGTCGGCGGATACTCTTTTTCGCAGCTTTTCCATTTATGAGAATGGCACAAGGGTATGGCTGTCACTGGAAAAAAGAAATTGCCTTACAGTGGAGGAACAGGCGGTATGAAAGAAGAAATGTTTTCAACAAAGGGGCAGTGGTATAAGGGGAATCTGCACTCTCATACAACCAATTCGGACGGCCATATGACGCCTGAGCAGGCCGTGAATCTGTACAGGGGCTATGGATATCACTTCCTTTGCCTGAGCGAGCATGATAAATTTACAGATCTGAGAGAGCAGTTTGACAGTGAGAATTTCATTATCCTGCCGGGGGTGGAAGCCTCTGCCAGGCTTGTCAATAAAGAAAAAACCGGGTTGATCAAAACCCATCATATTCATGGGATTCTGGGAAACGAAAGGATGCAGAAGGATGCGGGAAAACAGCTGTTTCAGGATGGAGAGAAGCTGACGCCTCCGGTTTATATGGAAACCTGGGATGGTCTTGCCGCGGCGCAGCAGCTCTCAGATTTCCTGCGTCAGAAGGGCTGCTTTACCACCTACAATCATCCCATATGGTCCAGAGTGGATATGGATGAGGTCAGCGGACTGAAAAATATATGGGCGGTAGAGGTATATAACTACGGAACACAGATTGAGTGCGGGGAAGGACTGGATACCGCATTCTGGGATTCCATGCTGCGCAAGGGTACTCACGTAAACGGCTTCGCCTCCGATGATAATCATAACCCCTGGAAGTTTTTTGACAGTCTGGGCGGTTATGTCATGGTGCGCTCAGAAGAGTTGACTCACGAGGCGATTGTCAACCATCTGCTGGCGGGGGATTATTACTTTTCGGCAGGCCCTGAGATTTATCAATATGGAGTGATTGACGACAGGGTATATGTGGAATGCTCCGACGCGGAGAAAATTCACTTTATCTGCGGCGGACTGGTGGGCTCCAGCGAGACCCTTCTGGCTCATACGGGGCCCCTGCGGTATGCATCTCACCGGTTGAGAGAAAATTCCGGTTATGTGAGGATTGAGTGTGAGGACGCGAAGGGCAGGAGAGCCTGGACCAATCCGATCTGGGTGTGAAAAATCCAGAAGGGGTCTGAAATTTGTAAAGATAAGTGCATTACATTTGCAATCCCGCCTGAAGGCATGCGTACAGTAGGATGTACAATGCTTTCAGGCGGGATTTTGATGGAAAACAGAAAAAAACTGTAAATTATTTTCAGAAGCTATTGTAATTTGAAAATATTTTTGTTATACTGATCGAAAATATAAGGACATATTTTTATTGTGAACACATCTTGAACATATCTCAACGCGCTGAAAAGGAAGGTGACGAATGGCGAAGGGTAAAGGGAAACAGGGCGAGCTGACCAGACAGATGATCGTCAATGCGGCGGCGGAAAGCTTTCTGGAGAAAGGCTTCACTAACACTACGATCAGGCATATTATCACGAAGCTGGGTATCAATGCGGGGACATTCACCGCATATTTCAGGACCAAGGAGGATGTGCTGTATGAACTGGTGAACCTCGTTCTGGAGCAGCAGTTTGCCGTTTCGGAAAAGCTGGTTGCGGGCAGGACGGATGACAAAATACTGCTGTATGCCGTGGAAACGGTTCTGCAGCTTTACATCGTGGAGATGAATGAAAACCTCCGGGATGTGTATTACAACGCATACTCCCTTCCGAAAACCTCCGCTTTGATACAGCAGAGAGTTACGGGAAAGGTGGAGACTATCTTCAGGGATGAGCTGCCGCAGCTGAAATCGAAGGATTTTTATCTGCTGGAGATCGCCACAGGCGGAATCATGCGGGGTTTTATGATCGTCCCCTGTAATATCTGGTTTTCCATGGACGTGAAGGTGGGGGCTTTCCTGAAAAATACGCTCCGCCTCTTCTATGTATCGGACGAAAAGATCGAGGAGACCCTCGCCTTTGTGAAAACCATCGATTTCAGGCAGGCGGCGCAGGAGACCGTCGATGGTATTTTCAGCTATCTGGAACAGCAGAGAGAAAGCCTGCAGAAACAAAATGAGGGTTGACTAAATGAAAAATCGATGGATAATCTTTACAGACAGACAGACAGACAGACAGACAGACAGACAGACAG
>JAJQID010000073.1 GCA_021199405.1 Lachnospiraceae bacterium | reverse complement strand
GAGTAAGTTCCACTTGTACCCCTTCAAAGTGGAAGTTAACTTTTCACTTCAGTAGCGTATCAAAGCTTCTTTTTTAGAAAAACTTCACTTGTTTTCATACGGTATCCTTGTTATACTGATAGCGCCGGATAAGAGTCCACAGCTGTGCGGGCATGCAGAAGGGCTGTGGTTTTTTTCTATAGAGGAGGTACTATGGCTTCAGATAGAAATGACGAATATGAAGAAATATGTATGATGTGCCATCGCCCGGAGAGCAAAGCGGGCAGAATGATCCATCTGCCGGGGGATATGTGCATTTGCGGCGATTGCATGGACAGGAGCATGAGGACGGTTACGGAGCTGGAGAAGCAGGGAGTGTTTCAGAATCCGGAGTTCCAGCGTCAGATGCGGATTATGGAGGAGCAGCTGCGCCAGCAGCGGTCGGAACAGAATACGGCATCCGATGACAAGACCGCACGGCAGAATGCTGCGACCGGTGAGAATAGCGGTGAAAACAGTCAGGAAAGCGATGAAAAGGGAGCCCTGATCAACACTGACGTTGAAGAGACGCAGAATCCGGACAGCGGGGAGGAAACGAAGAAGGAGAATACCCATCCTCTGGACAATATTCCTATGAGCTTTCCTCAGATTCGTTTTGTAAATCTGTCCGATCTGCGCGGTCCGGCGTCAAACCGGGAGCGCCCCAAAAAGAAGAAAAAGGTGGAGCCTCTGAATCTGAAGGATGTTCCGGCGCCTCACAAGATCAAGGCGCAGCTGGACGAGTATGTGATCGGGCAGGAGCATGCCAAGAAGGTCATGTCCGTGGCTGTCTATAATCACTATAAGAGAGTGGCTACCGGAACCCAGGATTCCATCGAGATTGAGAAATCCAATATGCTGATGATCGGTCCCACCGGCTGCGGCAAGACCTACCTGGTGAAGACGCTTGCGAAGCTTCTGGATGTGCCGCTTGCCATTGCGGACGCCACTTCACTGACAGAAGCAGGCTACATAGGCGACGATATTGAGAGCGTGGTGACTAAGCTCCTGGCGGCTGCGGACAATGATGTGGAGCGGGCGGAGCGCGGTATTATTTTCATTGATGAAATTGACAAGATCGCCAAAAAACAGGAGACCCGTTCCCGGGATGTATCCGGCGAGAGCGTACAGCAGGGAATGCTGAAGCTTCTGGAGGGCTCTGAGGTGGAGGTGCCGGTGGGCGCCAACAGCAAGAATGCCATGGTCCCCCTGACCACGGTGAATACCAAGAATATTCTGTTCATCTGCGGCGGAGCTTTCCCGGATCTGGAGGACATCATCAGGGAGCGCCTGACAAAGAACGCAGGAATTGGTTTCGGAGCCTCTCTGAAGGATGCTTATAAGGATGATCCGGATATTTTAAGTAAGGTGACCACGGAGGATCTGCGGAAATTCGGCATGATTCCGGAGTTTCTTGGTCGTCTGCCGGTGGTATTTACGCTGCAGGGACTGGATAAGGACAGCATGGTTCGGATCCTGAAGGAGCCGAAGAACGCGATTTTAAAACAGTATCAGAAGCTGCTTGAGCTGGACGAGGTGGAGCTCTGCTTTGACGATGACGCTCTGGAGGCCATCGCGGAGAAAGCCATGGAGCGGGACATTGGTGCCCGCGCCCTGCGCTCCATCATCGAGGAATTTATGCTGGATATCATGTATGAGATTCCCAAGGATGATAATATCGGCCGGGTGCGCATCACCCGGGCATACGTGGAGGGCAAGGGCGGTCCCGTCATTGAGATTCGCGGACAACAGAGGATTGGAAGTGCGGGAGCATAAAAAACAGGGTGATAGACGTCTGGGTAAAAGAAGGGTGCCGGAGAGATTTTCCGGCACCCTTTATGCGTTGGAATCAGGAAAAGTCAGGGCATTTCTTCCTCCGGTGAGACGGCATCAGCTTCTTCCACCAGTCGCTCGGTGATCCGGGCGGCTTCCTTTACAGCATCGTCATAACCGGTGAGCGCCGCGAAGGGAGAGAACTGCGCCGCTCTGTCATGCATGGACATGTGGGGGCGATTGTCGGAAACGTGATGAGGCAGATGGATGATATCCTGATAATCCTCCGGTTTTCTTTGCATTATCATAAATTCCTTTCATTTTCTGTGTCCGCCGATCTGGGAGTTGCGCTCCCTTCCGGTGGCACCCTCCTCCAGATGCATACCCCTCAGCAGGGCGTTTTTTCCGTATTTTTTCTGAATTTCCAGGATGGCCTTCTGCCCCCTCTTTTCCTTTTCTAATGCGGCGTTTTCCAAAGCGCGTTCTTTTTCCAGCGCCTCATAATCCGTAAAAAGGTCCAGCTGTTCCGGCTCCGGAGGCCGGACCTGATTTTCACTGACCACATGGTTGGCTACCACATACATCCGACGCACTAAAAGCCCGGGATCAACGATGCGGTCAAACAGCTCCGTGGCTGCCTGAGTGATCAGCCTTGTGGAAGCAGTCTGTCTGCCGAGATTCTGGGACCGTGGGCCTGCTTTGGAATTTTGCGCCCATAGTGGTCGGTGGTGACAGCGCCTTTGTATGTTTTCTGCCTTTCAGGGTTCGCCAGATTCTCGATATCATATCCCACGGTCAGTACAATCTGATCAGCCACCAGACCCTTGTCTACCAGATCCAGGGAAAGCGCGTCCGCCATCTCCCGAACCACCAGTCTTGCCTTCTCAAATTCATAGGGCTGCTGCAAAACCTGGCCGGAGCTGATGCTGTTATTTTCCGGTGTATAGGATTTGATGTCAGATATCCGGCAGGGCTCCCAGCCCCAGGCGTGATCGATTAAAAGCTCGGCGTTGATGCCAAACTCCTGGTAGAGCCGATCTTCCCCAAAGCTGCTCAGGGAGTATCTGGCGATATCCCCCATGGTAGACAGTCCCAGCTTTTCCAGCCTTCTGGCATAGCCCCGGCCTACCCGCCAGAAATCGGTGATGGGCTGGTGCGTCCAGAGCTTTTGCCGGTAGCTCATCTCATCCAGCTCGGCAATGCGCACCCCATCCTGGTCCGCCGGGATATGCTTTGCCTCAATATCCATGGCGATCTTACAGAGATAAAGATTGGTGCCGATGCCCGCGGTGGCGGTGATGCCGGTTTCCTTTAAAACCTCCCGGATCATTTTCATCGCCAGCTCATGGGGGGTGAGCCGGTAGATGCCCAGATAATCCGTCACATCCATGAAAACCTCGTCGATGCTGTAGACGTGAATATCCTCCGGAGCGATATACCGGAGATAAATCTGATAGATTTCCGTGCTCCGCTTCATGTAATGAGCCATCTGCGGAGGCGCCACAATGTAATCCAGTGAGAGAGACGGATCGGCGTTCAGCTCATTCAGGCGAAAGGAGCTTCCGGTGAAGGTGTGCCTGGGCGCCCGGCGCTTTCTGTCCGCATTGATTTCCTTTACCCGCTGCACTACCTCAAAGAGTCTGGCCCGGCCGGGGATACCGAAGGATTTCAGGGAGGGGGAGACCGCCAGGCAGATGGTCTTTTCCGTGCGGCTGAAATCTGCCACCACCAGATTGGAGGTCAGCGGATCCAGCCCCCGTTCCACACACTCCACGGAGGCGTAGAAGGATTTCAGGTCGATGGCGATATAGGTTCGGTTGGACAAGCGGGTCACCTCCATTTGATTTTCCGCAAATATGACTGTGAATGGTAATCCACCAATTCTCTGATGGGTCGTCGGTTCTGACTGAAGTATATCACGGGGAAACAGTAAAGTCGACTGAAAAATATTTCTTGAAAATTTTTTACTTTATGATATGCTTTCTTCGAAGAGCAGAGAGATGCTTACAGAGGCTGTCAGGTTCCGGGCAGACAAAAAGGGTAAGATACAGAGAACCTGAAAGGGGATTTTTCATGAAATACATCAAAAAGCATGCGGTTTTGATCTTTTTTCTCATAGAGGCGCTGGTGATCGGCTTTTTCCAGACGCTGGGCAATACGGACAGACTCTGGAATTACGTATTCGCTGAAAACATTGCCTCGGGGCTTTTGCCGTACCGGGATTTCAACCTGCTCCAGACGCCCTTTTCCTGTCTGGTGAACGCTGTGTTTCTCACTATTTTCGGCCACCATATGGTAGTGATGGATCTGTTGGGGGCTGTCCTGTTTACCCTGATCTGTATGCGGCTGTTTGGACTGTGCCGGGAGCTTGGAGCAACGTCTGTCGTATCCATGATCATCCCGCAGGTCTTTCTTTATCTGTTCTGCTATAATGTTTTCTTTGAGTACAGCTGCCTGATTTTATTTTTGCAGCTCAGTCTTCTGAGCGCGGACCTGATGGCTCTGCGAAGACAAAAGGCACGCTGGGACAGGCCCTTATATCAGACGGCGCTGGGCGCGGCCGCGGGGCTGGCAATTTTAAGCAAGCAAACCTACGGCCTGTTTGTGGCGGGGGCTTCTTGGCTGGGCTGTCTGTACACCTCTGTCTGCCTGAAAAAAAGCAAAAAAGAAACAGGTATCCTTTTATCTGCCCGCACGGTGGGAATCATGCTTCCCTGTTTTTGCTTTCTTTTTTACCTGCTGATCACCGGGACCTTTGCCGATTTCTGGGATATGGCGGTGGCTGGCATCTCCACCTTTACCAGCAAATATTCTTATCTGGAGCTGGCACAGGAGAGCTGGGGAGATCTGTTTGCCTGTGTGGGAGCGCCGATTCTGATTTTTGCCTCGCTGATTCTCGGAGTCCGCAGGAGAAAGGAGCTTTACGGACAGACGCTGCTGGTGATTCTGCTCTATGGAGCCGGCGGCCTGATCAATCTTTATCCTCTGGCCAACGCCTATCATTTTGCCACCACGGTGATTCCCTTCCTGCTGTTGATTCCGGCGCTTTTGCCGCCCTCTCTCTGGCAGAAAAGGCCGGTCTGTCTGCTGGGGGGAACGGCGGTGGCCGCGGCTCTGTGTTTTCTTGTCGTCCACATTCCTTATGATGTGACGTCGGGCAATCACCTTTGTACCACTCTGGATCAGTATGAGGGGGTTTTTATCAGCAATTCCACAGAGGAGGACATTCTGGAGGTTACCGCATACGTGCAGGATCAGCAGGAGGACGGTATGACGGTGTATATCCTTGATAACCGGGCTGCCTCCTATTTTCTGCCGCTTCACCAGTACCACAAATATTATGACATGTTTCTTCTGGGAAATCTGGGGACGACGTCGCCTCAGGAGCTTCTGGAGGAGGCCTGTCAGGAGGATGTGATTTTCCTGGTGCCGAACAGTGAAAAGCAGGAGTGGCAGTATCCGCGGTCTGCGGTCAATGCTCTGAAAAAGGAGCTGCTTTATGCCGGGAGCGTAGGAGATTTTGACGTATATCGGACGAAGGGGTAGTACAGCGTTTTTGAAACCTGTCTGCCAATGGATAACCGGAAGAATCAATTGGCAATTGTCTAAAAAAAGAATGAAAAGTGTGAAAAATTAGCACTCGGAGTTGACGAGTGCTAATTTATGTGCTATTTCAAAGGTGGCCACCTCCACCACATCCCCTATCATCAGCTTTCTGGTCTCCTTTGTGCTGCCATTGGTGATTTTTATCGCACTGGGACAGTACATGAGTAAAAGGCTGATGAATTCCATCGGAGGCAAAAACGCCATGTCCTTTGGAATGGGCAAGAGCAGCGCCAAGGTCTATGTGCCGGATTCGGAGGGCATTCACTTTTCCGATGTAGCCGGAGAGGAGGAGGCCAAGGAAAGCCTGGCGGAGATCGTGGATTACCTGCACAATCCTCAGAAATATACGGATGTGGGTGCTTCCATGCCCAAGGGGGTGCTGTTGGTCGGCCCTCCGGGTACCGGCAAAACCATGCTGGCCAAGGCAGTGGCCGGGGAAGCCAATGTGCCCTTCTTCTCCATGTCCGGTTCCGAGTTTGTGGAAATGTTTGTAGGCATGGGTGCCTCCAAGGTTCGGGATCTGTTCAAGCAGGCCAAGGAGAAGGCTCCCTGTATCGTGTTTATCGATGAGATTGACGCCATCGGCAAAAAGCGGGATGGTATGATCGGCGGAAACGATGAGAGAGAGCAGACTCTGAACCAGCTGCTGACAGAGATGGATGGCTTTGAGGGCAATAACGGCGTCATCATTCTGGCAGCCACTAACCGGCCCGAATCTCTGGATCCGGCGCTGACGAGGCCCGGACGGTTTGACAGGCGGGTTCCCGTGGAGCTGCCGGACTTAAGAGGCCGGGAGGAAATTTTAAAGGTCCACTCCAGAAAGATCAAACTGGGAGAGGATGTGGATTTCCATACCATCGCCAGAATGGCAGCGGGAGCCTCCGGCGCGGAGCTGGCCAATATCGTCAATGAGGCTGCTCTGCGGACAGTGCGGGATAACCGAACCTATGTGACCCAGGCGGATCTGGAGGAGAGCGTAGAGGTGGTTATCGCCGGTTACCAGAAGAAGAACGCGGTGATTTCCGATCAGGAAAAGAAGGTGGTGGCTTACCATGAGGTGGGTCATGCTCTGGTCAGCGCTTCCTTAAGTCACACGGCACCGGTACAGAAGATCACCATTATCCCCCGCACCTCCGGGGCGCTGGGGTATACCATGCAGGTGGAGACCGGGGATAAGTATCTGATGACCAAAGGAGAAATCGAGGACAGGATCGCTGTCTTTACCGGCGGCCGGGCCGCGGAGGAGGTTGTCTTCGGGGAAATCACCACGGGTGCTTCCAATGATATCGAGCAGGCCACAAAGCTGGCCAGGGCCATGATTACGCAATATGGCATGAGCGAGGACTTTGACATGGTGGCCATGGAGACAGTCACCAATCAGTATCTGGGCGGCGATACCTCCCTGGCCTGCTCTGCCCAGACCCAGCGAGAGATCGATGTAAAGGTCGTGGAGCTGGTAAAAAAACAGCACGAAAGAGCGCTGGAAATATTACAGAAAAACCGTCAGAAGCTGGATGAAATCGCCATGTATCTGTATGAAAAGGAAACCATCACCGGCGAAGAATTTATGGAAATACTGCAGAGCCCCATTGCCATCACAGATGCGCAGTCGCAGGATGATTACGGGCAGCCGGTAAACATGGATACAGAAGAAGGAGGTAAGGAGGTATGAGGCAGCATTCAGGATACAGCCGGGTTCGGCTGGCGGAGGGAATTGTTCTGATCATTCTGGGAGTGCTGGCGTTAGTCCGTCCCAATCTTGTGTATACCAGCGCCGTGATTATTTATGGAATCCTGGCGGTGTGTCTCGGTGTCCTGGATATCGTGGCCTATGCAAGGCAGGAGGTGTTCTTTGGCTTTGGTCCGATTCTTTCGCTGATTACCGGGATATTGAGCGTTATGACGGGCTGCATGCTTCTGCTCCATCAGGACGCGGGAAAGGCGGTGCTTCTGTTTTTATTTCCTCTCTGGTTTATCGCTCACTGTATTTCCCGGCTGACGCGGCTGAATTATATCCGCTTTGTCTTTGGAAACGCGCATTATTATTTTACACTGATTGTGAATATTGCGGGAATCTGTCTGGGCTTTATCATGCTGCTGGAGCCCAGGGTCGCGTTCATCACGCTGGGAGGCGTGCTGGGAATTTATCTGATTCTTCTTGGAATTGACAGTGTGTGGCTGAGCAGCAGCCGGAAGGGGTCGCTGTAGAAAAATATAGATTTCAGTAGTGGTCAGGGAACCATATCCTGTTTTGGCAGGCGGACATACCTTTACAAGGGTGTCCGCCTGAACTTTTTGCTTGAAAAAAGCTTACAATGATAGTAGTATAAAAAGAAGCAGGCTATATCTCCGGTGAATGGATAAGAAACTGTTTCAGGATAAAAACAGGGTATGACTGGTTACATGATCCCGTGCAGGATAAAGATTTAACAGGAGGATTTGGAATTGGGAGTATTGGGTATTTTGCTGGGAATTGTTATTCTTGTGGTCATCGGCGTACTGCATGCCTTTGCCGCCAGGGACTGGAAGCTTGACCGGGGCGACAGCTGGGGGAAGAGCTATCAGGATGAATGGGGCTTTGGAAATGACTCCGGGGCCGATAACCAGGACGATGAATGAAATGACAAAGTACGAACGGCTGAGGCACGAGTTTGCGCCGGTTTTTGATGAAAATTCGAGGATATTGATTCTGGGGAGCTTTCCTTCGGTGAAATCCCGGGAGAGCCGTTTTTTTACGGGCATCCGCAGAACAGGTTCTGGAAGGTACTGGCCTCTGTCACCGGCGATTCTGTGCCGGAGACGGTGGAGGAAAAGAAGGCTTTTCTGCTGAGAAACCGAATCGCGGTATGGGATGTGATCGCGGAATGCGATATCATTGGCTCCAGCGACAGCTCCATCAGGTCTGTGGTGCCCGTCGATCTGCCATGGCTTCTTTCCCGGACCCGGATTGAGCGAATATATGCCAATGGCGGCAAGGCTTACGAGCTGTATCAGAAATATCTGAGGCCGATGTCAGGGAGAGAATGTGAACGTCTGCCGTCCACCAGCCCGGCGAATGCGGCTTACTCGATGGAACGGCTGGTTGAGGCGTGGAGCGTGATTGCGACGGGAAACGGGTGACTGAAGTGCGGAGCGTGATTATGACGTGAGACAATTGGCCGGGATGCGGAAGAGTACGATTATAATGTGAAGCAGACTGGAGAACAGAATGAGAAATGAAGTAAGGAACGCGATCCGTGAACTGGAGAGGGACGGCAGATTTTTACAGGAACGTCATTATATGCAGCACGGCTCAGTGACGGTCTATGAGCACAGCATTCATGTGGCGGACAAAAGCCTGTCTCTGTCCCGATGGCTGGGATGGAGAATTGATGAGGAGTCGCTGCTTCGGGGAGCACTGCTGCATGATTATTTTCTGTATGACTGGCATGAGAAAAACGGAGGACACCGGCTGCATGGCTTTCGCCATCCGTTCCGGGCGCTGGCCAATGCCAGGGAGGATTACGCTCTGAATATTGTGGAGGAGGACATTATCCGGCGGCATATGTTTCCGCTGACCATCCTGCCTCCGATGCATGAAGAGAGCTGGATCGTATGTCTGACAGACAAATACTGCGCAGTCACGGAGATGCTCTATCCCTGGTATTGCAGAATGAGGGGAAGACAGTTTCGGGGGTATGGGGCGTAGACATGTGTTGAGCTCAGAAAGCCATATAAATATGACGGGGGAAAAGACAAAAATGAAAACAGCGGTAATGACGGATACAAACAGCGGCATGATGGAGTGTGATGCTGAGAATTATGGGATTCATATGGTAGCGATGCCTATCATCATTGATGGAAAAACCTATTATGAGGGGAAGGATATTGACAGTGACACTTTTTTTGAGGCTCTGTATTCAGACAAAAATGTGTCCACCTCTCAGCCATCTCCGGTGGACGTGATGGAATCCTGGGAACAGGTTCTTCAGATGGGCTATGATGAGATTATTTATATTCCCATGTCCAGCGGACTGAGCGAGTCCTGCGCTACAGCCATTGCTCTTTCCGAGGAGTATGAGGGGAAGGTGTATGTGGCGGACAATCATCGCATCTCCGTAACCCAGTGGGCCTCGGCGCTGCATGCCAGAAAGCTGGCTTCCCTGGGAAAGACAGCGGCGCAGATTAAGGAAATCCTGGAAAAAACTGCTTACGACGCCAGCATTTATATTACGGTGGATACGCTTGATTTCCTGAAAAAGGGAGGGCGCATCACTCCTGCGGTGGCGGCCATCGGTACGGCCCTTCGAATCAAACCGGTGCTGGCGATTCAGGGTGACAAGCTGGATTCCTTCGCCATGGCCAGAAGCATGAAAAAGGGCATATCTGTAATGATAGAAACCCTGAGAAAGGATATCGAGACCCGGTTCGGAGGAGAGGATCATGTGGTTGTTGCCACGGCCGGTTCCGGACTGACGCAGGAGGAGAGAGACGGCTATATGGAGGAGGTAAGAAAGGCATTCCCAAACCATCAGGTAGAATATTATCCGCTGCCATTAAGCACCTGTGTCCATCTGGGACGGGGAGCCTTTGGAGTGGGAACCTATCCTAAGGAACCGTTAAAGAATTAATCTTCACATCTGACTTGTCTAAATCTTTCTATACTGCGTTGTTGTCAGTCAGCGTAGCACGCTACGCCTCCTTCCGCCGCCTTGCATAGAAAGATTTATCCTGCGTCATATGCAAAGTTAATTCTTAACAGTTCCTAAGTTTGAATAAAAAATGATGTAATAGATAAAGGAGTCAGAATGAAAACAGGAATGGTCCTGGAGGGCGGCGCCATGCGGGGTATGTTTACCGCCGGTGTGCTGGATGTTTTTATGGAAAATCAGATTGAGGTGGACGGTTTCGTGGGCGTGTCCGCGGGAGCCTGCTTTGGCTGTAATTACAAGTCCAGGCAGATTGGCCGCTCCATCCGCTACAATCTTCAGTTCTGTCAGGATAAGCGGTATGGAACCTTTACTTCTCTTTTGAAATGCGGTGATCTGTACGAGCCGAAGCTGTGTTATCACGATATTCCTTATGAATATGATCCCTTTGATGTGGAGACCTTTTGCAGCAATCCTGTGAAATTTTATGTGACCTGCACAAATGTGGATACCGGAGAGCCCTGTTATTACCTGTATGAAAAATCGGATGAAAGGGATCTGCTTTATATGCAGGCCTCGGCTTCCATGCCGTTGGTGTCCAGAGTGGTGGAGGTGGACGGCCTGCGGCTGTTGGACGGCGGCGTTTCTGATTCCATTCCCATCGAGTGGTTTCGCAGCATCGGCTATGAAAAGAATATTGTGGTGCAGACCAGACCGGCGGGATACCGCAAGAAAAACAGCGGCTTTACGAAGGCTCAATGCCTGCTCTTACATAAATATCCCAATCTGGCGAAGGCCATGGAGCTGCGGAGCGAGCGCTATAATCACACTCTGGATGTGATCTCTGAACTGGAAAGGAAGGGAGAGGTGCTGGTTATCCGGCCCAGTGAGACGCCGGACATTAGCCGCACGGAGCATGATCCGGCAAAGCTTCAGAAGCTGTACGAACTGGGCAGGAGCGACGCGGAAAGGAAGCTGGATGAGGTGAAGGCATTTCTGGCATAAGCTTCCGGAAAAAAGACGCAAAAAAAAGCGGCCGCGGAAGGATGGAATTTTCCCTCGGCCGCTGATTGTTTAAGGGTTGGCAATTACAAACAGATTACACCAGCAGAAACATTACCACGAAGTGACAGGCACTTCCGCCCATGACGAACAGGTGGAAAATCTCATGGCTGCCGAAATTTTTGTGCCGGTTGTTAAAAATCGGCAGCTTCAGCGCATAGAGGATGCCGCCCATGGTGTAGATGATGCCGCCCGCTAAAAGCCAGCCGAATTCCCGGCTGGTAAGCCCGGTCAGAAGTTGTCCAAAGGTCAGCACGCACAGCCAGCCCATGCCGATATAGAGCAGGGAGGACACCCATTTGGGGCAGTCCACCCGGAAAACAGTAAGAACACCACCGGCAACGGCAATTACCCAGACGGCGGCCAGCAGAGCGTATCCGGTTCTGTGATCCAGCACCAGCAGACAGATGGGCGTATAGCTTCCGGCGATCAGCACGTAAATCATCGTGTGATCAATCTTCTTTAAAAGCAGGTTCGCTTTCTCAGACAGGTTGAAGGTGTGATAGCTGGTGCTTGCCGCATACAGAAGAATCATACTGGCCGCGTAGATTGCAAGAGAAATCACACAGACAGCTTCTCCGGTGCCGGCGGCCCGGACCAGCAGCGGGATGGCGGCCAGCATGGCCATCAGCATCCCGATAAAATGGGTGATTGCGCTTCCCGGGTCCTTGATATTTTTTATCATAATAAAAATCTCCTTTCTACGGAAGGCTTCAGGCAGCTTTCAGCTTCCTGGCAGCAGCCTGAAGCACTGGAACATAAGACGAACTCAAAAACGTATAACCGGTTTTTGAAAAACTGATTGTATTATATTCAAATCTGCATTCTGAGTCAATAAAATTTTTATAAAGTTTTCTGACTTTTCAAATGAAGCTGTTGCGGCGTTTTGAAGAGTGTGTTAGACTTTACAGTGGAATGAAAAAGGATTGTGCGGGGAAGCTTTATGTATAGAGCGAAAAGAAAGCGTGAAAAATAATCATGACAGATAGATGTAAAGAAAAACTGACGGCCAGTGTGCGGGATTTTCAATTACCCCGCTATCATCAGATTCCTACGGTAGGGTTATATCTGGAACAGGTGACACGATATATTTCAGATATGCTGGCGCCCATCCAGGAAAACTGCATCACCAACTCCATGGTGTCCAACTATGTGAAGAAAAAGCTGATTTCCAATCCTCACAAAAAGCAGTACGATCGGGATCAGATCGCTTATCTGATTTTTATTGCGGCGGCCAAGAGTGTGCTGAGCCTTGATGCTCTGAAGCAGATGATTGAGCTTCAGCAGCAGACCTACTCCCCCCAGAAGGCTTATGACTATTTTTGCGAGGAGCTGGAAGGAACGCTGGCTTATGTATTTGGATTAAGCCGGACTCCAACGGAGATTGGCTCAGACCCTTTCGATGAAAAGACTATGCTTCGCAGTGTGGTCATTGCTCTTTCCTGCAAGACTTATCTGGAGAAGTGTCTGGTGGTGATGAAAGAGGAAGGCATATCAGGACAGGAACTGAAGGAAAGCGAACCGGTACAACATGAGGAAAACAGTCCTTTGAAGCGGGATCAGAAGGATGAGGCGCAAATGCAGGATTGTGAAGATGGTGCGGCAGCGCAAAGATAAAAGCCGCAGAATTTTGTAAAACATACAAGAAGATTTTGGGGGATCATGGAAAATACGAAGACGGTTGACGAGAGAAAGCAGCAAAGATACTATAGGTTTTATCGTACTTTGAAGGTAATTGCCGGACCAGTTTGCCGGTTTTTTTTCGGTATCAGAAAGGAAGAGGAGATCAAG